>JAISRF010000135.1 GCA_031273775.1 Oscillospiraceae bacterium | reverse complement strand
CAATATAGATACAACTCCAAAGGTTTTATTCTGGTGACTTAAGGCGCGACAATGCAAATAGAAAACAATAATTCTCAACTCTCAACCGCGATTGAGCTCAGCAGTGCACGTTGGTTATTGCCCCGCCAGCGGACCGCCCGGGTCTATGGCGTAGCCATCGCTGCGGTTGGTGACCAGTTCGTGAATCTCCAGTTGATCCTGCGTAATAGGCTTACCGTAGGGGTTGAATCTTTCGTTTAGCAACTGTATATATTCCCTGGCGTACATGGAAAAATACGACTGGCTCACGCCGATTCCCTGAACTGTCCGGGTGGCCGATGTGCCGGGGAGGGCGTAAATATTCATGTTTTCGATTTTTAACTGGTGCCCGGCGTTGGTGTAATCGTTAGCCTCAGCTAAGCTCAGGTCGGTTTTTACATCACCGTAGCACTTGGTGAGCAAACTTAGCAGCTTGGATTTATCCATGGAAAGAACCCCGCGGATAAAGCCCGCGTAAAAAATACGCTGAACTTCTACGCGTTCCTCGTCTCCTCCCGGTAAATTGTGCCGATTGCGCATTAAATCCTCCGCCATTTCCCCATCGAGATGAACGGCTCCTGGGCCGAGGTTATAACGCGGCTTATTGTGCATGCTTTCCATTTTATATTTTTTTGGGAGTTCAACGTCCACTCCGCCCATGGTATCCACCACGGTGCGCAGAGCCTCAATGCTGAACAGTACATAATAATCCACACGCATTCCGATGGTTTTGTTGATGCGGCTCACCAGCGACTGCACTCCATCCTTGGTGTTTTCATCCTTGGGGTGGCTGTACGCGCCGTTGATTTTGCCGTAACCGTAACGGACGCCGACAAAGGTATCACGCGGGATTTGCAAAATGTTGACGGTGTTTTTCTCGTGATCCCAGCAGACCATCATCATGACGTCGGTGTTGCCGCTCTGAAAATTGGAGCCGCCTGTCCAGTCCAGACCGCAGACCAGAATATAAGTCGCACCTTTTCCTTTTGACGGGCTTTTAGGTGTGCCTTGCTCACCCAGCCAGCTTTCGTTGTCGTAATTTCCACCGCTGAGAACGCGCCATCCAAGCATGAGCGTAAACGCTACCGTCAGGGTGGAAAGGGTGAGCACCGCGCTTCCGATTATATTTAAAACGGCACGGCGGGAAAGCCTTTTTTTGACGGATTTGCGAGCCGCTTCCTGCTGCCCGCGACGGCTGCCCAAATGGACATCGCGCCCGGACGAGGCAAGTCTGCCGGAGGAAGAGCGTATTTCTTCCATCTCCGGGCGATCAGCCCTGAGCGGACGCTGCGCGCTTGCGGTGTTTCTTTGAGCCGCGCTTTTGACGGGCGCTCTTTTAGCGCCGGAAGACCGTAAACCGCCGCGGGTTACATTGCCTTTAGAATAATCGGTCATGGGTTAAAAAACTCCTTCAATCGGTACATATAATTCAAATAGACTTGCCCGAGCGCAAACGATTAACCGTTACCCATTCCCGCATCGCTTCATTGTAAGCGGCAACGGTATTCGGGTGAATCAGCCTTTGCTTTTTGATTAACTCCCGCATGGAAAACGCCGCGGCAACCCTCATGCCCGAGTCCAATCCCGCGTATACCGCCGTGCGGATTTCCTGTACCCCTTCGTAATCCCGATCCGCGGAGATATAATCGGCCAAAAAAACAATCTTTTCCAGAAGGCTCATCCCTGCCCGGGCGGTGGTGTGGTAACGTACGGCGCTCAAAACGTCTTCATCCTCAATGCCCAAACGCTGTCTGCAAAATGCCGCGCCCACCCGCGCGTGCCACAGCTTCTCGGCATATTCTTCCACATTGTCCGGTATTATACCAAATTCTCGCATCATTTGCAAGAGGGAATCGCGATTATCGCTTTTGCAAATATCGTGAAGCAGTCCGGCCAGCCGCGCTTTCTCTTTGTCCGCGCCGTATCTTTTCGCCAACACCGCGGCTTCCTCCGCTACGCACAGCGTATGAGCATAACGCTCCGAGGTGAGCTTTGAATTCAAAATTTTTTTGATTTCGCTAATTTCAATCATACATACAACCTGTTTTCAATAATATATTGTGCCGCAAGCGGCGGCAAAAACGCGGACGCGTCCCCGCCGGTTTGCAGGATTTCGCGGATTTGTGAAGATGAAATGTTCAAAATTGGGATTTCCAACACCCGAGCTTGGCCGCCGTCCTGCCGTATTTTACGAGCGGTTTCTTCCAATTGTTCCACGCCCAAACCTTCCCGGGGCGCCCCGCACAGCACCGCAAGCGTGATAATTTCCTCGTATTTATGCCACTCGGGAAGGGTCACGAACATATCCGCGCCGCAAAGAAACCAAGGCATGTCCCCAATCCGCGATTTTAATTCCCGCAGCGTTTCCACCGTGTAGCTCTTGCCGCCGCGGTTTATTTCCAAATCGGAAACCGAAAACCCGGGCTTGTCCTTCACAGCCAAACGGCACATATTGACGCGGTGCTCTCCGGCAGCAACGCTTTTTCCGGATTTGTGCGGGGGCAAATAGGAAGGAATCATCACGCAACTTTGTGCCCCAAGCAACCGCACTGCGTTCTCGCACAGGGCGATGTGTCCGTTGTGGACGGGGTTGAACGTTCCGCCGAAAATTAAGGTTTTGCCCATTTCAGGCAGGCGTTCCGCGAGCTTGCGGAGCGCCTGCCCCCGGTGGCTGATTTTATCTTTTTCCTCCGGTGAGAGATTGGCGAAACTGCCTTTTTCGGTCAGGAACACCGGGTCGTAGCCAAAGCCGTTTTCACCGGAAGGTTCAAAGGCAATCTCGCCGTGCGCCTCGCCGCATACCTCTAAAATCCGCCCGTCCGGGTACACTACACAGATGGCGCAGACGAATTTAGCGCTCCGTTTTTCCCGGGGAAACTTTTTCATGTTGCAGAGTAAAAGATTCAAATTTTCGCGGTCACGGTTTTCACCGACGGCGCCGGAATACCGCGCGGAATAGATCCCCGGCGCGCCGTTCAGTGCAAATACACACAACCCGGAATCTTCCGCCAGAGCGGGAAGACCGCTTGCCTCGCAAGCGCTGCGCGCTTTGAGCGCCGCGTTTTGGGCAAAGGTCTCACCGGTTTCCTCCACCTCCGGAATCTCAATTCCAAGCGCCTTCGGCGTACAGACTTCAATGCCGATGGGATCCAGTATGCGCCGCAATTCTTCCAGCTTGCGGCGGTTTTGCGTTGCGGCAAGTAGCTTCAAGCAGTCACCCCTTCATTTAAAACAGCCTTTTAAAACAGTCCTTCCGCGAATTCGGCGGGGTCGAAGGGGATTAAATCGTCAATGCCCTCGCCCACGCCCACAAACTTTACCGGCAAGGCTAACTCGTTGGCAATGGCAAGCACTACGCCGCCTTTTGCCGTGCCGTCCAATTTCGTGAGCACAATACCGGTGAGCCCTGCGGCCGCCTTGAATTCCCGTGCCTGATTGACGGCATTTTGTCCTGTCGCCGCGTCCAAAACCAGCAGGGTTTCAATGTCTGCGCCGGGCAATTCGCGGTGAATTACCCTCGCGATTTTTGCCAATTCGTCCATCAGGTTCTTTTTATTATGAAGCCGCCCTGCCGTGTCGCAGATCAGCACGTCGCAACCGCGCGCCCTGGCAGCGGAAATGGCATCGAATACAACGCTTGCCGGGTCGGTTCCTTCCCGCCCGGTTACAATGTCCACACCCGCGCGTCCGGCCCAAATGGCCAGCTGTTCGGCGGCGGCGGCGCGGAAAGTGTCCGCCGCGCCTAAAATCACCGTTCTGCCCTGAGCTTTCAAAAGCGCCGCCAGTTTCCCGATGGTAGTGGTTTTGCCCACTCCATTCACGCCGATCATTAAAACTACGGAGGGTTTTGTATCCGCTTTTAATCCGAAATAACGGTTCAATTCCGCGGAGTCCGCCACGGGACTGTGAGCGGCGTTTTCACCGCGCCTTGTCTTTAATTCAGTGTCATCTGAAAGTAATTGAGCCGCTATTTCCTTTAACAGCCGTTTGATTTCATCCGGTTCGGACACCTTTTGTTCTTTCACCCGCGCACGGAGCATGTCGCACATTCGGGATGCGGTGGCCACACCCACGTCTGCCCCAATGAGCGTTTCCAAGAGTCCCTCAAACAAATCCTCATCGATTTTTTTGAATGACTTTAGCACCGAATCCACCGCGTCGGACACGGAAGCCCGCGTTTTCTTCAATCCTTCGGTGATTTTCCCAAAAAACCCCAAATTCGCACCGCCTTTTATAGTCAATTAACAGTTGTAATATTGTAAATCCGTGACGCGCGGGAACACGGCAAATTGAAATATTTCCACATTATTATATACGCAACTTAATGAAAAATCAAGCCCTCATCAGTGCGACTCTCACGCCGGACTTTCCGCATCTCAACTCATAAAGTTGAATAATTCGGCGCTTCCTTTGTAATAAATATATCGTGCGGGTGGCTTTCTTTCAGTCCCGCGCCGGTAATGCGGATAAACTGGGCGCTCCGGTGCAGCTCGGCAATGCTTTTGCACCCGCAATAACCCATGCCGGAACGCAGGCCGCCAATCATCTGGTATACAGTGTCCGAAAGCGTACCCTTGTACGGTACGCGGCCCTCCACGCCTTCCGGCACTAATTTTTGCTGATTTTCCTGAAAATAGCGATCCTGACTCCCTTTACTCATGGAAGCCAGACTTCCCATGCCGCGGTACACCTTAAAAGAGCGACCCTGATAAATCTCGGTGGCTCCGGGGGATTCCTCGCACCCGGCGAACAGCGAACCCACCATAATGACCGACGCGCCCGCCGCAAGAGCTTTGACAATGTCGCCGGAATATTTAATGCCGCCGTCCGCAATGACCGCAACGCCGTGTTTTGCCGCCACACAGGCTGCGTCATAAATGGCGGTAACCTGCGGCACACCGATTCCGGCAATCACCCGGGTGGTGCAAATGGAACCCGGCCCCATTCCAACCTTGATGGCGTCCGCGCCTGCGGTAATGAGTTCCTCTGCGCCGCGCGCCGTGGCAATATTCCCAGCCACAAGGGTAATGTCCGGGAATTTTGCCTTAACCTTACTCACGGCGTTCATTACGTTTTGGCTCTGGCCGTGGGCGGAATCCAGCACCAAAGCATCCGCTCCGCTTTCCACCAGTACTTCGGCCCGCTCGCACACGTCGGCGGTTGCCCCGATGGCGGCGGCGCACAGCAGGCGACCCCCGGCGTCCCGCGCCGAGTTTGGGTAACGCACCGCCTTTTGAATATCCTTAATGGTAATCAGGCCTTTAAGATACCCGTTTTCGTCCACGATAGGCAATTTTTCAATCTTGTGGCGGCTGAGAATTTCCCGCGCGCCCTCCAGCGTGGTGCCCACCGGCGCGGTGACCAGGTTGTCCTTGGTCATGACATCAGAAATCTTTACGTTGAAATCGGTCATAAACCGCAGATCGCGGTTGGTCAAAATGCCCACCAGCTTGCCGTTTTCACAAATCGGCACCCCGGAAATTTTATATTTCGCCATCAACTCGTTGGCATCGGTAACCCAGTGCTTCGGAGACAGAAAAAACGGGTTGACAATGACGCCGTTTTCCGAACGCTTTACCTTGTCAACCTCTTCGCACTGCTCCTGAACGCTCATGTTTTTGTGAATGACGCCCATTCCGCCTTCCCGCGCGATGGCAATGGCCATCCGAGCTTCCGTGACCGTGTCCATGGCGGCGGTCATCAGCGGCGTATTCAGTGTGATGTATTTGGAAAGGCGGCTTGAAACGTCCGCGTCCCGCGGCTGTATCTCCGAACGCGCCGGAATTAAAAGCACGTCGTCAAAGGTCAACCCTTCCTTTAAAAATTTTTCCCCCGCGTTGGTGTTTAACATGCAAAAAAACCTCCGACTTTTTAAATTGAGAATTGAGAGAGGAGAATTGAGAATGACGGTGTCGCTTAGCGACGATTTCAAAAATTTTCAATTCTCAACTGATAAAAGTTTTACCTTTTCTTTCACCGCGCTGCAAAATCGGCAAAAAAGAGCCTCGCCCAATTCCGTAAGCACGGCGTCACCGTCGCGGGAACAAAGCATGGCGAAGGTGGATCCCACCGCCCGCTCAATGTCTCCTCCCCGGCGAACCGCCAGATAGTAAAATGAAAAGGCTCCGGAGGAATTTAAGTCCTCGTAAAGCCCGCCGTCAATGGTTTTGAGGGTATCATAGAATACGTTGAGCGCCGTGCGTGAAACCAGACCGTTCCGAGTGAATTTGTCGAATCCGTAAGCAACGGCAAAAGCCATTAGAATCCGCTGCTCGCGTAACATTTCAGTTTCCCGCTCCGCGTCCGCCCCATGCCCCGCGCCCGGCAAAAGAGCCGTCCCGGCCTGTCCCAGCCCGGCAAACGCTTGAGCCATTATCACACCCAGTGCGCGGGCGCGCGAAAGCTCGCCGCTTTTCTTTGCCTTTTCCAGTTCCCGGCCAATATCCTCGGCGGGCGTGGGTTTTACGGAAGGCACTCCCGCGATTTTTACGTCGCCGTCATCGTAAGGCATCTTGCTCACACCTCTGTTCGCAGTTCGCGGTTGACAGTTTTAGTGACTTACGGCGCAACAACGCAAATAAAAAAATCTTGCCGCAACAATTAACTGTCAACTGTTATTTGACCTCGCCAGCCGCCGCGTTTTCGCGCGTTCCCAAATACCCTGCCAATTCACATAATAAACCGTGTACCGCAAAACCGCCGCCAGCACAAATGCCGCAAACACAT
>JAISRF010000108.1 GCA_031273775.1 Oscillospiraceae bacterium | reverse complement strand
GAAAACCTGACCGACATCCACTCCGGCGGGGACAAGCGGCTGGCCGTAGGTAAGGGTGAGCCTTCTGTCATCATTCAAAATCTTTTCGCCGTTGGCGGCCTCGACATAGACCCGGACGCGTGTGTCGCCCTCTCTGTCGCCGATGTTGTGATAATCAAAGCCCGTGAAGTAGCTGGTCGTTTCCTGGGGGAATCCTTCATGCACAACCAGGTATTCGTACACATCGCTTCTGATACTGTTTATCGGCAGCACATATGGCGCAATACCGGAAATTTCGCCCTCGCCGAGATAAACATACAGATTTAGGGATTTTGACGGATCGGCTTTGTCCGCAAACCAGCCCCGGACATAAAAGCCTCCGTTCGCGTCGGGGGCGAATTCGTCAATCCCGCCGTAAATTTCGGGGGTGACGGTAACGACTGTTCCCGGCTGAACCTCGCCCGGGTCAACGGTGTTGGGAGTTGTACTTCCAAGCACATTGTTGGTCGGGGTTCTGTTTTCGTTCCACTGAAGCCCGAAATTGAAATCTGTGTTTTTCGGAAGCGGGCCGTTTCCAAAATCGTTGATATATGACTGACCGCCGTCATACCACGTTCCGCCGAAATCAAGACCCGCGCCGCCGTCGCCGGTGACGTCGCTTATTTCAAAGTAATATTCGCCGGCCGCCTGAACGCCGAGGGGCAGGGGAAGCACCGTGCCGTTGTGGCTTTCGGCGGCTACATAAAGGTAAGTCGCCGCCCAGGCGCTGTTTTCATATTTGTACAGGGTCAGCCGCCAGCCGGTCACCGTGCCGTAGTTGTGAGGTTTAATGAGCAAGGTGTCAAACTGTTCCGCCGCGGTAAATGTCTGACCAAGGGCACTAACGTAATCGGACAGAGCGGATTTATTAGGCGTGTCCGCGGCGACCCATGGGCCGTACCCGGGAGGCGAAACCGCCGGACGTTCGGGGTTATACGAAATCACGTCCCCAGTGAAGTTCGCGGTCACGGTCACATCGGAGCTCACGCCCGCGGGAATGGTAAAGGAAAACTCGGTTTCGCTACCGCCGATGGCGCTTTCCGTCAGGGTTCCTCCGTCGTAAGTAACGGTCAGCGGATCGGAGGACAGCCGTTTGCCGGCGGGAACGGTGACATTCACCTTGACCTCCTGCTCCGTTCCCAGAACAAGGTTGCCGTAGGCGGCGTTGTCAAACAGAGCCACGCCCTCGCCGGTGACAATTTTTGAGCGAATGGGGGTGATGGTGACGGTTTGATCTCTCAGCTTCGTTTTCCAGCCGTTAACGCCTTCGGCAAAAACCCGAACGCGGGTGGCACCGGTGAAAGTTCCGCCAACGCTGCCAGCAAATCCGTAGCTTCCCACAGCCGAGATTCCCCACAGAGCGGACAGGTGCGGAGGAATGTCCGGGCGGTCGGCAGTGCCTGTCATAATCGTGTAAGGCGTCAGGGCGGAAATCGAGCCGTCGCCAAAATAAACCAAAATAGCCAAAGGAGTGGTCGGGTTGCCCTTTTCTCCCGCCCAGCCCCTAACATTTACGCCGCCGGAACCGTTGGCTACCAACTCGTCAACATTAGCTGTTAAAACAGGAATCTCGCCCGGGGCAACGCCTTCGGGGGCGGGTCTTGCCCCGGCGGGCAGACCGGCAACGTTGATTTCAGGGTTAAACGCGGTGTTTTCGTCGCGATACTGGACAATGAACTTCCAGTCGTAGCCCTGCGGGTCGTCGTTTTTCCAAGCCGTACCGTCCGCATACGCGTCGCCATAGGTTTCCGCGCCGATGTTTTGATTGGGCGCGCCGGAAATCTGGACGTAATAATCACCAGCGGGCTGATCGCCAGGTTCCAGCCAAAAAGAACCGTCATACTTTTCCGCGCCGCCGGAACCATCGTTATAAAAACGGTCGCAGATTGCTTCCCACGCGCCTGATACATATTTGAACAGGGTCACGTGGGCGGTGGTATACTCATTGAACGACACGTTGCGGTACTGAAAATAGTTCCAGGTGTCTGTCGCCGTGAATGTCTGGCCGAAGGTTCCCTCCCAGTTTCCATCCGCCGAGCCTCCGCCCATGGAATCGTCGCCGTCGTAGCCGACGCTGACGATTGAGGTGTGCGCCGCCGAAGCGGTGAAGACCGCCGCAACAGCGAGGGTCGCGAGAAGGGAAATCGCGCAGAAAATTGCCAAGAGTTTTTTCATTCAAAAACCATTCCTTTCCGGTACTGTGCTTGCGCGTAGTCTATGACGCTCCGCGACAAGATTGACTCCATATGAAATATAGCATAAATCCCGGTGCAAATCAATGGATGATTTTGTTAAATAAAAAATAAAAACGGCTCTAAGCACAGGCTTAAAAACCGTTTTTATGGGCGATTTTGTTGTCGAGAGGCTCTAATTCAATTTTGAAGCCCGATATTGCCCCGGCGTCATGCCGATTTTGCGCTTGAACTGCCCGTAAAAAAACTTTTGGTCGCCGTAGCCGGTCTCCTCGATAATCTCCACCACCGATTTTCTGGTGGTCAGCAACAAGCGGCAGGCCTCCTCAATCCGCAGCTGGTTTTGATAATCAATCGGGGTGGTCTGCGTTCCCTTGAAAAGCTTATCCAGGTACCACGTGCTGATCCCCACCTCCTTGGCAATTACCTCCAGCGTGGGCCGGCTTTTGTAGTTTTCGTCAATATAACGGATGGCCTTTTCCAAATGCGCTCTCTCAGTTCCGCTGAGCCCGGAAGTTTTCTCCGGCTGTTCTTTCTTACGAAGCACCCGCTGAATTTTTCCGACCGCCACCGTCAGCAGACCCTTGAGCACGGTTTGAAAATACGGTTGCCCCTCTTCATATTCCCGGGCGATTTGTTCCATGAGCTGTAACATTTCAGTGTCCCCCGCGAAACGCGCGACCTCCTCCCTCGCGAAAAGGCTCTCCGCCATCCCCTCCCAAATGGCCGGGGCGATCAAAATGTCCAGCCAGCGGAAGGGCTGGTCGGTTTTCGGAAAAATGGCGTGGGACGCGTACACCGGAACAAGGAAGCAATCTCCCACGGAAACCTTACGCTTCCGCCGGCTGTCGCTCAGTATGTGAACGCCCTCCCCTTCCAAAATAAAAACCATTTCGAAGAAGTCATGAGCGTGATCCGCCGCAGCCTCAAACCCGCCGCTTCTGTGCACCGCAATCTGGTTGTCCGGATCAAACATCGTCAAAGCAAACGTTCTGCCCATTGCTGTTCATCTCCGTTTCATAGTTTCTGTCAGTATAGCACATTATTTCCCACAAGTCAACGATTTTTCTATTCCTGAAAACAGGAGTAACAATCATGTTTAACAAAAATGCGAGAAAACAAAACGGAGCAAAATTTTACCCTCAAGTTTCCATGCTTTCTTGGTTTTGCCAGACCATTATATCCGCAAGGGGGCGTGGATTTGTTACCAAATTTCCTCTGTTTCCTCTACCCCGACCAGCCAATTTAGAGCCCGTAGACGGGCGGCGACAATTTCCTGATTGCCCTCACCGTGTTCCCGGATTTGTTCATATTCCTCAGTTGCCGCGGCGATTTCCGCCGGGTCGCGGGGCTGCGCTTCCTCTAAAAATGTCTCAAAGCTACGCTTTTCGTTCACAATCGTAATACACCGGTCAATGTCGCAAAAGCTGTCAAGCGCGCCCAGGGTGTCTGTGTACCCGAGCGCGAACATCAGCGCGTTCAGGCACTCGTACATCCATACAAAGCTCACAATGGTCGCGCTGTCCGGGCTGTCGTTTACAATAAACGCGCGTTCGGATGAGCTGAAAAAATCCGCGGCGGTAAAGCTTTCGCACACCACCGCGATGAACATACGGCTTTTTTTAATGCTTGAGTATCGCCGCAAATCATCAGCATACATGGCGACAATGCACAGCGCTACCGCCCGTTTGGCGATATCCTCCGTGGTTCTTTGAATGGTCATTTCATCTCAGCCTCCATAAAAAACAATAATTTTCAATTTCCAATTCATCGCAAAGCGACACCACAATTATTCATCCCGGCCTGCCCGCGTCAGGGTTTATTCCGGAAACAGCAAATTAGTATAAACCGGTGAAAAGCAGTCACGCAAATAATCCAGCGTACCGGTCACAACACCCGACACGGTCTGGTGCGCATGGCGGTCTGTGGGGATTCTTAACTCTGCGGCAGCGGTGTTTGTCAAAAACCTTCCGCCGTGAAGCGCCGCGGCTTTTTGGGTAACCGGAAAACTGCCTGAAAACGCGAGGGTAATCAGCACGGAAAGCGTGTTATGAGAAACGTCCAAGGCAATTTC
>JAISRF010000093.1 GCA_031273775.1 Oscillospiraceae bacterium | reverse complement strand
CCTCTGCTTGAGCCTCAACACTGCTCACCAAGCTCATAAATTCCGCCTCGCCCATATTCAGCCAATCATACGCCATGCGGTAATCATCGGGGGCGTTATCCAGTTCCAGCATTTCTTCGCCAATCAGCCTGACAAACCCGTTGCCGATGGCATCAAGGGCGACCCTGCCGGCTTCATAGTCACGAATCAGGGCAAGCACCCCGTCCTTTTTTGTAAGCCCTTTGTATTGCATGTCGCCCTCAAAAACCTCGTTGGTAACAACGGCAAGCAGCATATCATAGCCCTTGACCGTTTCCAAAACCCGCATACTGTCACGGCTTTTCCAATCGTCACAGGTAAAAAGGAGATAAAGTTTTTCGTCATTGTGGCCGGTTGGCCGCCCCATTTCCGTTTCGTATTCATCCCTCAATTTATCAAGTCCAGCCTCCCTCATCAATGACAAAATCGTGTTCCGTTCCTCCGCGCTGACATCTTCCACATAAACCGCGTCGCTGACGTTGCCGTTGGCATAATGGATGAAATAGTAGAGTTCAAAATTGTGTAAAAAAGGGTTGAAGTCGGCATAAAGGTTGATGTAATCATCCATGCCGTAGGTTTCTGTGCCGAAACGGGCATCCACGTCAAACCACGATTGGATGGATGCGGATATGCAGCTATTTTCCACATCAGTTTCCATGTCGTCCGGGCCGATGCGGATGTCCGCCGCCGTGAGCCGCCATTTGCCGTTTTTATCCTGTATCAATCATCGTCACCCCATTCCGCTTCATCCTCCGATTGAGCACTGTTTTCGTCAAATAAACATTCGCACTCGGTCGGTGCCTGCTCCTGCATCCACTTTTTTACGTCATCCAAATCGCCGATAAACCCCCAGCAGGAATCCACTTCCTCGCCATATTCGTCCGTGATTTGGTATCCGTAACAGTCGCCGCGTAAATAGTGGTCGTATTCCTCCACCTCCGCCTGCAAACAGGATTTCGCCTGCTCAATGGTCTTGGGGGACAGGGAACCGTAAGTTTCCAAAATGTCTTTCTTTTCGCAGGTTATCCACCCAAGCATGCCCGAATCCCAGGGACAAGAGAACCCGTAGGTATTCATGGTGATGCCGCTGTGGTCATAGAGATAAAGCGGCAGAATCACCATTCCCTCAATGCCGTTGACCAAAGAAAGCCGCTCATCTATTTGAAGTGCGGAAAGGCAATCGTCCAGAAACCAGTCCGGTACATCCGCGCCTTTCAGGGAAGCGGGATAGCTGGATGACACATACCAGCCGGAATTGTCCGTCCGGTGCTGATTTTCAAGCAGTTCCCATTCACGGGTGGAACGGTTATATTCCAGCCTTGCGTCCTGCGCCCGTCCGGACTTGATAAAGTCATACACCGGTTTGCCGTATTGGGACGCGGGAGATGAGGAATACTCCGAAAACAGCAGGGCTTTCAGCAAATCCTCCGGATATTCATAGTCGTGGTCATCGCCCAGATTATAGCGGCGGTGCCAGCAAATCATTTTGCCAAGCGGCTCGGATATTTCGCGCGGACTGTCGCACATCTCGTCATAATAGACGTTCAGCGTGTGCCCGTTGGCCGTTCTGGTGTAAACGGCGTCAAGCTTTACCGGCAATTTTATTCGCTCCCTTCATCATCAGCTTTTCATAAAACGCATACATACAGGTTTCGCGGTCACGGCAGGGCGGCAGCAGCACATGGCCGCTGCCGCGAATAAAAAAGCACCCGTAACACGGATGCCCTCTGGGAAACCGGTAATCGGATTCCTGTGCCGGAAACCGGATGCCGTATTTTGAAGTGTCGTACAACTCAATGCCGTTCTTTTTGCCGTATGTGGCCATCAGCCATATTCCTTTCCATGTAAAATTCACATCTCATATTCCAATTCCTCAAATTCCTCATTTTCAGTTTCAACTTCATCCACCAGCGTTTCACCGGAAACGGCGGGCGCGTCCATCGATAGCAAATGGTCAAGCTCCACAAGCCGGGCCTGTTTTTTGGCAAGCGCCGCCTCGTGGGCGAACGGCTTGTCAAGCTGCTCTTTCATCCCTTCAAGCTGTTCTTGCGCCTCCGCCAGCTTATTCCGGCAGCTTTCCAGTTCCTTTGGCAGACCGGCAAGGATATTTTCCAGCTTAATCATATTGCCGTGGGGACTGTCCGAAAGAGGCGCCGTATGCGCGGTTTGTCCTTTCAGAACCATTTTCGTGCCCATGCCCATAAACATGGAACCAAGCCGCAAAGATAGCGTAAACCCCCGGAACTCCCCGATTTCCAGCGACTTGCCACTGGCAGGGACATCCTCTTTACGGGCTAATACCGCTTCGCCGGCCTGTGCCCGGCTGTCATAGTCCCTGCTGTCAACCGTAATGGCAAAATCAGCCGGAGGATTGGCTTCCATTGTGGCAATGTCCCCCTCCAACTGGCCGATTAACTGAGTGTATTCCGCAATGATTCCAGGGTAACGGAGGTTGATGTCGTCCTCTAACCGGTACCGGGCGTTATTATGCTGGCTTTTCAGGGTAGAGAGGCGGGTCACCTCCAACTGTAATTCCATCCGTTCCTTAATGGTGGGGTCACCCACCGCCAGCGCCTTTAATTCCGCAAAGGAAATCATGGTTTCGTCAATGTCCTCACAGGTCCGGGCGACGGAACGCGAAGTCATGATTTGGCTGATAAACCGCTGTTTCTGCTCTAAAATCTGCCACATGTAAGCGTCAAAGGTGGAACGCGTAATATATCGGTAAATATACGCCTGTGGGTTTTCATTGCCGCGCCGGATAATTCTGCCCTCACGCTGTTCGAGGTCGGACGGGCGCCAGCCGATGTCGAGGTGGTGAAGCGCCAGAAGCCGGGTCTGCATGTTGGTCCCAGCGCCCATCTTCTGCGTGGAGCCTAATATTACCCGCACGGCGCCGGAACGCACCTTAGTGAACAGGTCGGCTTTTTGCCGGTCGGTATTCGCCTCGTGGATAAACGCAATATCCTTTTCAGGGATGCCCTTTGCCAGCAATTTGTCTTTCAGGTCATAATATACGGAAAACTCATCCCTGCTTTTCGGCGCGGACATGTCGCAAAAAAGCGCCTGTGTACTGCGGCTTTCTTTTGATTCTCCCCATATTTGGTGAATGGTTTCCGCGGCCGCCCTGACCTTGCTGGTTTCGGATTCGGGGAAAAGGGCGTCATACAACCGCTGGTCAAGCGCCAGCTTCCTGCCGTCGTTGACGATTTTCAGCATGTTGTCCTCATTGGGCTTAACCCTGCCGGTATGCACCGCTTCGGCGCGCTTGGCGAACCCCTGAATCAAATCCAGCTGCATTTGCGTCGGCTCCAGCTCAACTGTCCTGCGTATCGCCTCCGGAACCGGCAGGTTCAGCATATCGGCAGTCTGTATGTCCGCAAAGCTGCGGAACATGCTGATTAGCTCCGGCAAATTGTAAAACTTGGCGAACCGGGTCCGGGTTCGGTACCCGGTGCCCTCGGGGGACAACTCAATACAGGTGACGCGCTCGCCGAATGTCGATGCCCAATCGTCAAACTGATTCAGCCCCAACCGGCACAGCAAATCGTACTGCATATATTTTTGCAGGGTGAACATCTCAATCATGCTGTTTGAAATAGGAGTGCCGGAAGCGAATACCACGCCCCGGCCCGGCGTCATTTCGTTCAGGTACTGCGTTTTCATGAACATATCCTGCGACCGCTGTGCTTCCGACTGTGCCATCCCCGCCACATTCCGCATTTTGGTGAACGCGAAAAGGTTTTTGTACGCCTGGCTCTCATCCACAAAAATGGCGTCCGCGCCGGTTTCCTCAAAGCAAACCACATTATCTTTGCGTGTGAGGTTTTGCAGGCGTTCAAGCCGCGCGTTAATCCGTTTACGGGCGGATTCCATTTGCTTGATAGTCCATCTCTCACCTTTATCGTCCTTTGCCATGGCAATTCCTGCCATGATTTCATCCCGCTGTCCCTCCAGTATGGCGATATGCCGTTCATCGGAAATGGGGATCTTCTCAAATGAGGAATGCCCTATAATCACCGCATCGAAATTGCCGGTGGCGATCCGGGAACAAAACCTCCGGCGCCTGGACTTTTCAAAGTCGCGCTCGGTGGCAAGGAGCAGGTTTGCGGCGGGAAACAGCCTCAGAAATTCACTGCTCCACTGTTCCAGTAAATGGTTGGGCACCACGATAACCGGCTTTTGAACAAGGCCGAGCTGGCGCATTTTCATAATGGCGGCGGCAATCTCGAAAGTTTTCCCTGCGCCCACGCAATGCGCTAACAGGGTATTTCCGCCGTAAACCATCCGGGCGACGGCGTTTAGCTGGTGGGGCAGGAGCTTGATTTCGGGCGCCATGCCGGGAAAGGTCAGGAAACTGCCGTCAAAGGTGCGGGGCCGGATGCAGTTGAAATTTTCGTTGTAATATTTCAAGAGGCGCAGACGCCGCTCCCGGTCGGCAAAAATCCAATCCTTGAACGCCTCGTTGATGGCCGCCTGCTTTTCCTGCGCCGCCAGCGTTTCGGGACGGTTAAGCGTGTATGTGATGTGTCCGTGCGTATCTTTTTGAGGGTCCGTCACGCGGGTATCGCGCTGATTCAGGCTGTCTTCAATCAGCTCATAGGCGGAAACTCTGGCCGTGCCATAGGTATTTTGCGCAAAGGAATTGTCATAATCGCAGTGGAGGTCGGCAATGTTCCAGTTGCCTGTGTGCGGGGAATATTCTACTTTCAAGCGGTCCCGCAAGCGTTCCGGCGTTTTTAGCAGCGAATACACAAAACCGTTGTAATCTTCCACGGGAATCCAGGGAGTTCCCAACCGTACACTGATTTCATTGGCTTCCAAATCCTCCGGCTGAACCGCTTTCAGGGCATGAACATTAGGTGAATATTGTTCGTCCTCTTTTGCGTATTCCTCTGCGATGTGCAGCTTGGCCCGTACGTTGCCGGAAAGGTATTCGTCCGCGGTGGCCCACTCCGTGAACCCATGTTGGGGGACTTGAAAAATCAGCCCATGCAAATCCGACATGATTTTT
>JAISRF010000002.1 GCA_031273775.1 Oscillospiraceae bacterium | reverse complement strand
CGGGTTTTGGTCGCTGTTTGTGGTAGCCGGGGTGGCTTGCCTGTGGCTGAGCCTGATATTTGCCATCCGCAAGCGGCACAATATTTTGAAAAACCTGACATATCAGGTGACCATTGTAAGCATTTTGTCCGTACTGTGGGATATATTTACGGGCTGGCATGGCTGGTCGGTCGATTTTGTCATTCCAATCGCCTTTGTGTCCGCCATGTCGGCAACGGCGATTCTGGCCCGTATCCTTAAAATGCGGGCGGGGACGTTTATCATTTACAGCTTCTTGCTCATCATCTACGGGATTGTCCCGGCCGTCTTTGTTTTAAGCGGTCTTTGCGCCGTTGTTTACCCGTCCCTGACCTGCGCGGCGTACAGTCTTTTGTCCCTTTCGGCCTTGCTGATATTTGAAGGCAAAAATATGGCGGAGGAATTAAAACGCCGCCTGCATTTGTAGGGAAAATGGAGGAAAATGGAGAATGGGAAATGGGGAATTGACGTAGGGTTCCGTTGGTTGTTTAATTCCTGCAATATTCATCGCTCACGGGTATTACCTCTGATTTTTAACTTCGTACAGCTCATAAAGCCCCATGGCCTTCCCGGCAAGCTCATCACGCAAGGTCTTTGGAAAAATCACTTCCACATCCGCACCGAACTGCATGATAAAGGCGATCAGTCCTTCCGAATGGAGCGCGTCAGCGGTCACCGCAAAGTGGCTGTCCCCACTGGGGCGCAGGCGGGCATCTTCGCCGAAACGGTCTGTCATGCTGTCCAGCAGGTAATTCTTGCACCGCAGTTGAATTTGTACCGTTTCCCCACCGAACATATTAAACGCTTTGCCGGCGTAATCGGCAACATCGAACACGTCACGGTATTCAGATACCTCGGAAAAATGGCGGGAACGTTCCCCGGTCACGTTCACCGCCCGCATCCGGTCAATACGCAGATGCATCAGGTTATTGTATTTTTGGTTGTTGCCCACTAAATAATAATGGTCGTTTACCCAAAGCATGGCGTACGGGCTGATCACATGCTCCCGGACATCGCCCCCAGCGCCGAATTCCCGCCGGACGTAACAGAAAGCAATCTTTTTTCTGCCACCGATTGCCGTATTGATTTTGTCTATGTTGTAGTAGATTTCCTCGTTATCCTGCTTGTTTCTCATGTCTATGTATACCTGACGAATACGGTTCGCCTGATGGACGCTGACCAGCTTTTCCAACTTTTTCAGCAACTCCCGGGTCTTTTTTTGCGTGATAAAGCCCGCCGCCATAACCGCGTCCATCAGCAGGCGTACTTCCGGAAGTTCGAAAGAGCGCTCGGCAAGAAAATATCCACGGGTGGGCGCGGTGGCGGAGACAATGTCCAGCCCAAACTGACGGAGTGCTTCCACGTCATGGTAGACGGATTTCCGCTCGGCCTGAACATCCCGCGCCGAGAGTTGCCGGCAAAGCTCTTCGGCGCAGAGCGGGTGTTCCTCGTCGGAAAGCTCCTCAAAAATCCGTACAAGGTGAAGCGGTTTCAATTTTTGCTTCCAGTCACCGGGCATATATCCTCCATGCGCTTATTGCGCCCAGTACAAAAAATTGTCAACAATTCGCAGAGTGATATTTACAAACTCTCAACTGTCAGTTCTCAACCCAAACGCCCCGCCCGCCAACGTCATGCAAATTTCCTCCGGCAGACTGTCACAGCGGCGCACCAATAAATTGGCAATTCCGTCTTCCGCTTCGCGCCGGACTAAATTCCGCAGGTCGCGGGCTCCGCGCGTTCCTCCGTATGCCCTTTTGGCCAGTTCCCCCGGGACGCTCTCTTCCCACGAAAACCGGATGCCTTTTTCCGCCAGCGGGGCGACCAGTTCCGCGAGCATTAAGGCTGCGATTTGTGAGAAGCTTTCATCGCCCAGCGGTGTGAACACCACAACCTCGTCCACACGGCTGATAAATTCCGGGCGCAGGAATTCCTTTAACGCCTTTATCGCCTTTTCGCGGCTGGCGTCCGTTTGAGTTTTGCCAAACCCAAGCGCGCTTTCCCGCCGTTCGCTCCCGGCGTTGGAGGTCATGACAATAATGGTGTTTTCAAAATTCACCGTCCGGCCTTGCGCGTCGGTTACGCGACCGTCGTCCAAAATTTGCAGAAGAACATTCAAAACGTCCGGGTGGGCTTTTTCTATTTCGTCAAAAAGCAACACGGAATAGGGCTTGCGTCGGACTTTTTCAGTCAACTGCCCCGCTTCTTCATAGCCTACATATCCCGGAGGCGCGCCGATGATTCTGGACACGGAATGCTTTTCCATATATTCCGACATATCCAGCCGGATTAAGGTTTCCGGGCTGGAAAACAGTTCCTCTGACAGCACCTTGACCAGTTCGGTTTTACCAACGCCGGTGGGTCCCACAAATATGAAAGAGGCGGGACGGCGGCGGGTGGAAATCTGTACGCGGGAGCGGCGGACTGCCGCGGAAACCTCCGCGATGGCTTCATCCTGACCGACCACCCGCAGGCGGATTTTTTCTTCTAAATTCAGCAGTTTTTTCAGGTCGCTCTCCTTGACCTTAGCCGCCGGAATGCCGGTCCAAAGCTCAATGACGCGGGCGAGATCATCGTCCGTCACGGTAGTCTGGGCGGCGGGCACGGCAAGGCTCTTGACGGCGGTCTGGCTTTTGGCCAGGTCAGATTTTATGTTGGCAAGCTTTTCGTAATCCGGTTCGCCTTCCTCGGCTTCAAGCGCCTCTTCCTCGGCGTGGAGCAACCGGATTTTACGCAAAGCCATTTCCAACTCGTTGGCGGCGCGGTTCCGCAAGCAGGCGGCGGCGCAGGCTTCGTCCAGTAAATCTATGGCCTTGTCCGGTAAAAAGCGGTCGAAGATGTAGCGTTGGGAAAGAAGAACCGCCCGACGCAGTACTCCGTCCGGCACTGTCACGCCGTGGAAATCCTCGTAATATTGGCGGATGCCCTCTAAAACGGCAACGGTTTCCTCCTGAGAGGGTTCATCCACCGTGACCGGCTGGAAACGGCGTTCCAACGCCGCATCTTTTTCTATATATTTGCGGTATTCCTTAAAGGTAGTCGCGCCAATCACCTGAATGGAGCCGCGGGAAAGCGCGGGCTTTAATATGTTGGCGGCGTTCATGCTGCCCTCGGCATCGCCGGTTCCCACTAACGTATGAATCTCATCTATGAACAAAATAATGTTGCCATCGGCTTTTACCTCGTCAATCAGCCCTTTTACACGCGCCTCAAACTGGCCGCGGAACTGCGTCCCGGCTACCAGCGCTGTCAAGTCAAGCAAATGAAGCTCTTTGTCAGCCAAACGGGCGGGTACCTCTTCCCCGGTAATGCGGATCGCAAGCCCTTCCGCGATAGCGGTTTTACCCACACCCGGCTCGCCAATTAAACAGGGGTTATTTTTGCTCCGGCGTGAAAGAATCTGTACCACGCGGTACAGTTCCTTTTCACGCCCCACCACAGCGTCCAGCTTGCCCTGCCGCGCTTCCGCCGTCAGGTTCACACAGTAAGTATCAAGGAATTTACGCTTCTTTTTTTCAGGCTTTTTCTCACGCTGGCTACTCTTTTCCCCGCGGCGCTGCCGCTCCTGCTCCCTTCCTCCCCGCTCTTCGGTCATGTTTCCGTTCAGCAGAGCGTCAAACGAGGGAAATATGGTGGGTGTGCCGCCCATCATGAAGCCTTCCGATTCCTGCAGTTCGCCCTCTAAACCGCCGAAAAGCTCCATCACTTTATCGCGGAGTTTTTCCATGTCCGGCAGGTTACCGTCTTGCTCCACCATGTGCGAAAGAGGCGCAAGCCCCGTTTCCATGGCGCACCGGAAGCACAGTCCCACCATGCTTCGTTTATCGCCGGTCTGCTGAGCCACAAACACCACGGCCGGCCTCTGGTGGCATTTTGAACACAGGTTTGAGTTATCCATTCGATTTTGTCTCCTCGGTTTCTTCTTTTGATTCGCCGCTTTCCAGCTCTTTGAAAATCGGATAATAATTAAACAGTGAAAACACCATGCAAATCCCCGCGATGACCACCAGCGTAGTGATGATAAAATCAAAATCTTTCAATATACCGAACACATCCAGCAAAAGCGCGATTCCGGTGACGCAAAACAGTACCACCGTGGACATTTTCCCCCACCATTTGGCGGCAGGCGGCTTTTTCTTTTCTTTCATCAGCCGCACCAGACCCAAAAGCATGGACAGTTCCTTCGCCACCAGCAGAATGAACAGGAACACAAACTGTGAATGATTGACGGCGAGACTGACCACAATACAGGCCTGGGTTAATTTATCGGCGATGGGATCCAGTACCTGACCGAGTTCGGTTATCATGTTAAAGTGCCGCGCGATAATACCGTCCGCTACATCGGTCAGGCCGGACAGTACCAAAATAACGATTGCCCAGCCCATGCTATTTTGAATCCGCGTACTGAAATAGCAGATCACAAACAGCGGTGCGAGCAGAATCCGCGCAAGTGAGAGGAAATTGGGCAGATTAAAGATTTTTTTAGACGGTGGCGGAAGAATTTGTTTCGGCATGTGCTGACCTCCGTAGATATGGTGGTTTTTGTGTAGGAGCGGTTGGCGACCGCCCTTACAACCTAATAGACTTCGCCAGTCCGAAAATCAGCGATTTATCGATATTTTCCTGGGTAAAAATCCACAGACCGTGAACCGTGAGGGGGACAATCAGGCTTAAAACCGCCGCAATCACCGCCGCGGCGATAATCCCCTGAATCAGCCCGATAACCGCACCCAAAATTTTATTCGCGGGTCCGATGAGCGGCAGGTTTACGAGTTTTTTAAGCGGGCGGGACAAAAGACGCACCACAATCAGGCAAAGGAGAAATAAAATAATAATAGCAAAAATCCCCACGAATTTCAAGGCTAAAGGTTTAATAACATTGTCCTGAACCGTATGGAGAAGGGCATCGGCACCGCTTTGCAGTTTTCCCGCGACCTCGCCCTTTATACTGTCGCTTATATTTTGCGCCGTGCCGCTCATAAAGGACGGCAGTGAATCGGCAATGGACTTGACCACAGAATCAACGTTGCTCATATCGGGCGCTTTTGCGGTAAAGGTGCTTTCTAAGGCCGTATAAATCGGTTTTTCCATAAAATTGGAGTAAATAAACGAGGCAACCGGCTTGCTGAGCGCAAAGGCGACCACGCCAGAAATAACCGTGCCGAACATGCTAACGAAGGTCGCGATAAAACCTTTCTTGTAGCATAGAACCACAAACAGCGCGATAACCAGGACCAGCAGTAAATCAATAATAACACCCATTACAAAAAACCTCCAGTTTTTTTAGTTGATCGTTAATGCTTATGTTTATTCGAATATTTTCATGCTTTGATTGTAGCTTACCAGCGCGCGCGTGTTTTTATACGCTGTCACCGCCAGCGGAGCGGTTTCGCAGTCCCACGTTTTTTTCACCGCGCCGTGGAAGTCGTATTCGGTGAGCACACTTCCGGCAAGGCAGAATAACGAATCGCTCCCCGCCGCCACCGAACGCGTTTCCATGGACACCTTTTGTTCGCACAGCACCGCTCCCTCTCCCGAAATGACTACCGCTTTGCTTTGGGCAAGGCCAATATCCCGGACGATGGCGGCGGTGTTTTCTCCGCCTTGCTCCTTCCACGCCAGTTCACCCTGAAAGCGGTAGTCGTGTTTATCGCCGCCGGAAGGGGTAAAGACGGAAATAACGTTGTCCGCAAGGGCGGTGAGGTTTCCCTTTTCGTTAAAGCGGACGGCAAAGATCAAAGAGCCGGGGAATTCCACCGTTTTCACACACACTTGACGCTCAATATCCATGATATAAACCAGAGATTGATAATCGCCGTCTTTTACGCCAACCGCGGCGATTGCGGCGGTTTTTCCGTCTTTTGAAAGCGCGAGCCCGCTGGTCATGTTTTCCGCCAGCGAATAAATGAAGAGTTTGGCATTGTGACGGTCGTAAAAGACAACCTCGCAGGCGCTCCGGTGAACGTCAAACGCAACGGCGTAGGAACCGCTTTCCGAAACGGCGGCGGAAAATATGGCAAATTCCGTGTCCGCCTCCGCCAAGGTTTTTTCCCGGTTCTCTATGCGGTATTTCCGCCCGCCGCGGTCGTAAACCAGCAGGCGCGTCCTTGAAACGGAAAAGGAGGGATTTTGCTGATTATGCAGGCGGCTGTAAACTTTTTTGCCGTTTTGCGAATAACAAGCCGCCACGCTTTCCGTCAGAACAAACACATCCCCGCCAACAGTTTTTGCGGACTTGATTTCTCCGCCCTGAACCTCTACCGGAAAGCCGTTTCCCCCACCCAGCGTGGCCACGTAATCTTTCGTCCATTCCACCAGACCGCCGGGCGCGCGGGAATCCAAAAAAACCAGTGTGCCAGCCATGACGGCGATGAGAAGCAGGATGGCCACGGTTTGAATTTGACGGAAGCGTTTCCCGCCCCGGATTTTTTTAAGGCTTGGCGGAGGGGCATCCGGCGGCGGAATGGAGCGGTTTTTTTGGTTTTGAGGAGGTGGGTTCTTTTCTTTGGGCGGTTTTGCCTTTTTGGGTTTGATGATTTTTCTGTCTCGGCTGATTGAAATCACCCCTCTTTTTTAATTGAAAATGGAGAATTGAGAATGTGGTGTCGCTTTGCGACGGATTTACGGTTGAATAGATTCAATCAAAACAAATTTGCCGCGGCAAACCTTTAATTTTCAATTGTAGCTGACTTCCGTCAGATACAGCCCATGGGCGGGCGCGGTTTTACCCGCCGATTTGCGATTCTTTGACTCTAATATTTTTTGTACCGCGCCGGGCGGGGCTTTGCGGTATTCCAAATCAAGCAGAGTGCCCGCCATAATGCGAACCATGTTGTACAAAAATCCGTCCGCGGAAACCGTAAACAAGACTTCAACGCCTTCCCGCCGCACGGCTGCCGACGTCACCGTGCGGGTTTTATCCCCGACATCACTTTTTTGCGAACAGAAAGCGGAAAAATCGTGTTGACCACAGAGTTCACCGGCAAGCCGGTTCATACGTTCAGAGTCCAACGCGCGGTAAACGTAAAGGGCAT
>JAISRF010000069.1 GCA_031273775.1 Oscillospiraceae bacterium | reverse complement strand
TCGAGCTGGTGATAAAAACGGCTTTCGCAAATCCGAAAATGCTCCGTTTCAGAGACTACTACCCCAGCAGTAAAGGCGATTAGCGATCAATTCGCAACACTATGCTTTGGGGGATTTTTCTGAAAAACCCGACACGCCCAGCGGAGTACAATGGAAACGCTGTATTTCACCCAACAAGAACTTGCTTTAGGAAAACGCCTTGTTGTGATTGACAACCTCATAAATTTCGCGCAAGGGCTTTCCGCCCACGCTGAGCCTATCATCCAATACGGCCTTTGTTTCGATGAGCGTTAAGGTGTTGCCCTCAATCGCGGTGGAATTGTGAGTGTACTCAACATCAAAGCTTTTTTCGAAGCTTTCAAATGCCGTTTGGGGAATCTTGCTCTTTTTACGGAGCAACTCCTCTTTCAATTGGCATAGTTCTGTGTAGTTCATAAAGCTCTCCAATAAGTAGCCTATGTAATAATATTACCGAATACAACAAGTCGCTGCCCGCGCAATTACCGGCGCGAGAAGCGAGATTGCCATTACTTCTCAATTTTGCCGTACAGTGGCAGTTCGCCCGCGTCCCTGCGGGATTCACGGGGCTCGCCTTGGGGAACATAAGGCGCCGGACGTTCCCGGCGAATGCCGTTACGGTCGCGGTCATAGCCGCGGTCGCGCCCGTCTCCGCCTCGTCCGCCTTGCCTCAAATCACGGCGTTCAAGGGGTTCGCGTGGTTTCTGATCGTCGCGGGCACGGAAAGCGGAGCCTTCGCCTTTCACCGTCCCGATAATCACGCGGCGGTTGTTGTTTTCGCCAACAGACCACGAAGAAACCTCCTCCATGTTCTGTACGGCGCTATGAATCAAACGGCGCTCGTAAGGGTTCATCGGCTCCAGCGCTTGATTCCGACCCGTACGGACGGCCTGGTTCGCCATACGGCGAGCAAGCGCCTCCAGCGTTTGCTCACGCTTCTCGCGATAGTGACCGGTGTTCAGGGTAAAGCGGCAGTAGCCGTTCTCCCCGCGGTTGGCGGCGAGACTTACCAAATGTTGCAAGGCATCCAGCGTTTCACCCCGATGCCCGATAATCGCGCCTACATTTTCCCCGCCTATTTGCAATTCGCATCCTTCCTCAGAGGGCTTGACCTCAATGGGGACGCCTTTCAAATCCATCGCGTCCAAAACGCTCCGCAAATACGCCTTCCCGCGATCAATAACCGCGGCGCTGTCCCCGGAAAGAGGCGCGCGGCGTTCTTCGGACTTTTCCGTTTTCTCGGGGTTGTCCTGCTTTTCAGCTTTGGGCGCGGTTTTTGGCGGCTCCGGTTTTTTTAAGGGGAACTTCTTTGGTTTTTCGGTCACAGCGGACTTTTCAGAAACCTCCGACGGATCGCTTTCATCGTTTGTATACGCGCGGACTTTGGCGGGAGTGCCGCCGAAAATACCCAGCGTTTTCTTTTGCCCAAGGTCTAAAATCTCAAATTCAACGTTGCTGGTCAGCTTTGCGGCGAGCTGAACAACAGCGGATTCCTTTGCTTCCTCTACGGTGGCGCCTGTGGCGACGGCTTCTCTCATATCGTAACCTCCAAAAAAATGCAATTGACAGTTGACAATTGTCAATTGTCAACTGTTTTCGCCTTTTCCAGCTTAGCCCTTTCCAGATCCCGGCGTTTTATACCTGTCTTTGCTTCGGTTTGCGCCAGCAGCTTCTGCGCGTTGTATAGGTATTGAATGGCCGCTTGAAAAATCCCGCCGATCAGGCTGGAGCAAGCCCAGTAAAAGCCTACCGCGCCGGGAAATTGAAAAGCGAAATACAGCGAGATAAGGGTCATAGGCAACATCATCGCGATCGGCGATTTTTGGTCGGGGTTGGTGTGTTTGGTCATCGCCATAGAAATAAGCGAGGAAAAAATCGCGGCGGCAAAGGACAGAAGCGGAATAATCCAAATGGGCTTGGCCTGAGCGAAATTAAAGGAAAATTGCGGCTGCTCCGCCAAGTTGAGCCCCAACAGATTGAAATTCAGGCGTCCCGGGTTCAGTGAATCGAACAAGGTCGCCGCGTTTTCTCTCACAGTTTCAAGATGTGTGACAATATGGAGCTCGGTAACGGCTTTGATATCCTTGATTTTATCGGACTTAATCAGTTCAAAAACCAGTTCCCTGGCGGCTTGTATCTTGTCCGCGGACACGTTGGCAATATAGGTAAGCGGGTTGCGCACCACCTGATAAACAATGAGCAGGAAGGGAAGCTGTATCAGCATGGGAAGGCAACCCGAAAGGGGGTTTGAACCCTCTTTCTGCATTAGTTCCTGAAGCGCCTGATTTTGCTTGACGCGGTCGTCCTTGTACTTTTCTTTGATGGCGTCCTGCTTGGGCTTGAGTCTCAGCTGCGCGGACATGGTTTTTTGCTGCTTGATTTTAAGCGGGATGAGGATGAGGTTTACAAGAAGCGTAAACGCAAAAACCGCGCCGGCGTAACTGCCGAAGATGTCGTAAAACAGACCCAATATCCAGCCGAATGGCTTGAAAACAATGTCCATGGGAACCCCCTGTTTTTAATTGAGAATGGAGAATGGGAATGGAGAATGGCAGTGTCGCTTCGCGGCGAATTACAATTTACTGTTCTAAATTGGTATACGCAAATTCAAACAGCTTGTCCGCGGGCAATACAATCATTTTCCATTTTCAACTGAGTTGTCCGGTGGCAAATCTATTCCGCCGGGGTGAAAAGGATGGCATTTGCAAATACGCTTTATCGCCAGCCAACCGCCCCTGAGTACCCCGAATCGCTCAACGCAAACCAGCGCGTACTCTGAGCATGTGGGATAAAACCGGCACGCGGGAGACAGGCGCGGTGAAATAAACCGCCGGTAACCTCGGATCAGCCCAAGCAGCGCGCGTTTTGGAAGAGCTAACAGCCGCCTCATTGCTTTTGCGCGGGACACGGGTCGGAATGTTCGCGGGTTTCGCGTTCCGGATTCGGCGCAAGATATCCGTGGCTCCGAAGGGTTTTCGCAATAACGGGAATAAGATCCGTGCTTTTCATGGCGAGCGTGCGGGCACGAGCCACAAACACAATATCCACACCGCTGTTCACCTGGGGCAACACCTGCCGGAACCCCTCACGAATCACACGGCGAGCGCGGTTCCTCTTCACGGCGTTGCCGACCTTTTTTCCCGCCGTAATCCCCACACGAAGCTTGTTTTGACGGTTTCGCATGGTATATACGCACAAGCCCGGGTGCACGAAAGACTTACCCCGGTTGTACAGTCTGCGAAAATCGTGGTTCTGGGTAAGCGTCAAAAAATCCCCCGCCATTACAGGGTGAGCGTTTTTCTGCCCTTGCTTCTCCGGCGGGACAGCACCTTCCGCCCGTTGGCGGTGGACATGCGCTTACGGAAACCATGCTCCTTTTTGCGATGTCTCTTCTTTGGCTGATAGGTTCTGAACATTGGGGTTGGCTCCTTTTTATTTTTTAGCCCGGCGAAACCTCATTATATACAAAACATGGGAGATTGTCAACATTTTTATTTTTGATGTGAATGTTTTTCACTTTTGGGCTTACTATTCACGGCCTTATTACTCGTGACTGAGGTTGTCCGTAACTTTTTTGTAACTTTTTTGTAACTTTTTAAAATTTTTTGGATTTTGCTCTTGAAAAACCGTAAAGAAAGCTGTAGAATGAACACATACGCATTTTCCGGTTCTGTTCAGGCGTATTAGGGCGGTTCTTTTACCCCGGGAGATTTGGATTGCTGTTCCTCCCGGATAAAAGCGCGGATACCCCGAAGGGGAAGTTCCGTGAGCCGAACCGAAGGTCCATAACCGCTTTATGGACAACCTGATGGAACACCAAATTTATATGCCGCGAAGCGGGCGGCGGAATGGATTGATTAACCATGTCCAGCAGATTATTCCAGTCGGTAGTTCACCAGATGAGGGATTCTATTGACCGTACCGTCGGCGTACTTGATGGAACCTTTTCCGTGGTGGCTTGCAGCGATTTAGGCCGGATTGGCGAGATGCACGAGGTAAACGCCGCGGACACGTCCCAGCCGGAAACGTTCACGAAGGGCAGTTATACATACAAGCCCTTCGGTTCCCCCCAGCACCATGAATTCGTCATTTTCGTGGAAGGCACGGATCTGCAGGCGGCTCGTTACGCCTCGCTTTTGGCGGTTTCACTGGCCTCTGTCAAGCAGTATTACGATGAGAAATATGATCGGGCCAATTTTGTCAAAAACGTGATTCTGGACAATATCCTTCCCGGTGACATATACCTCAAGGCGCGTGAGCTTCACTTCAATAATGACGTCACCCATGTGGTGTTGCTCATACGCATTATCTTCCGCAACGATGTTTCTTCTTATGAAGTTCTGCAAAATCTCTTTCCGGACAAGACCAAGGATTTCGTCATCAACATTAACGAAACGGATATCGCGTTGGTGAAAGAAATTAAGCCGGGCATTGAAACCAAGGATCTGGAAAAGCTTGCCCGCAGCATTGTGGATACCCTTTCCGGCGAATTTTACACCCACTCCGTGGTGGGTATCGGCACCGCGGTGGACAACATCAAGGATTTGGCGCGTTCGTACAAGGAAGCTCAGATGTCTCTGGAAGTCGGCAAGGTGTTCGACAACGAAAAGCCCATCATTACCTATGATCATCTGGGCATCGCCCGCCTGATCTACCAGCTTCCCACTACGCTGTGCGACACCTTCCTCCGCGAGATATTCAAGCGCGGTTCCATTGAAGCTCTTGATCAGGAAACCCTGTTCACCATTCAGCGCTTCTTCGAGAACAGCCTGAACGTGTCCGAAACCTCCCGCAAGTTGTTTGTGCACCGCAACACACTGGTCTATCGGCTGGAAAAAATCAAGAAGCTCACCGGCCTTGATTTGCGCGAGTTTGATCACGCCATTGTGTTCAAGATTGCGCTGATGGTCAAGAAATATCTTACAGCGAACCCCGTGAAGTATTAAATTACAGTTGGCAAGTGACAGTTATTTTCCCGCGGGAAATTTATTTAATTGTCGCGTGGCGGAGCCGTGGCTGTCCACTGTCCACTGATTGCGCAGGAAGGTGTAATTATTACCGGTTCGTTAACCCAAAACCCGCTCCAGCAACCCCTTGGCGAATTGCCTGTGATTGAATTCCGAGGCGTCTATAAGACATATCAAAACGGCACCCATGCCCTGCGGGATGTGAATCTCAAAATATACAAAGGTGAGTTTGTCTTTGTGGTGGGCGCAAGCGGCGCGGGGAAAAGCACCTTTATCAAGCTGATTGTCCGGGAAGAAACTCCCAATGCCGGCGCGGTTTCGGTTAACGGTTTCAAATCCGGCGCCATGACGCGGCGGGATGTACCCCGTCTCCGCCGCACCATGGGCATCGTGTTTCAGGATTTCCGTCTGATTCCCGGCATGACGGTTTTTGACAACGTTGCCTTTGCCATGCGCGTGGTCGGCGCTTCTAATTTCGACATACGCAAACGCGTTTCCTCCGCGCTGAATTTGGTCGGTTTGGGCGGCAAAGCCCGGAGCCGACCCAACGAACTTTCCGGCGGCGAGCAGCAGCGCGTGGGTCTGGCGCGAGCGCTGGTCAACAACCCCAGCCTGATTATCGCGGACGAGCCTACCGGCAACGTGGATCCCAACATGTCTTATGAAATTGTGGAACTCTTAACCGAAATCAACCGGCGGGGAACCACTGTCATTATGGTTACCCACGAGCACCAGCTGGTTCGCGATTTCAACCGCCGCGTAGTCATGATTGAAAGCGGAAGCGTAATTGCGGACAGCGCCGCGGGAGGTGTGCTATGAAACCGCAGAGCATGTCCTACCTTACCGGCGAAGGGCTGAAAAACGTGTGGGTCAACCGCATGATGTCGTTAGCTTCGGTGGGGGTACTCATTGCCTGTATGCTGTTAATCGGCGTGGCGGTGGCGTTTTCTTTGAATGTGGATAAATCGCTGGGCACTTTGCAAGAGCAGAACGTAGTCATGGTTTATTTTGAGGACGGTCGGGAAGAAACCGCCAACCTCCAGTCCATTGACGAAATCCAACACATGGACAACATAAAAGATGCCGTTTATATTCCCAAAGAAGAAGGCCTGCGCGCCCAACTGGAGCAGCTGGGCACGGAATATGAAGCGATTTTTTCCTGGCTGGAGGAAGAAAACCCTTTGCCGGACGGCGCAATGGTCACTCTTTCGGATTTGTCCGAATATGACGCGACGTACAACGCCCTACAAGCGCTACCCGGCATCAAAAACGTCAACGGTTCGCGGGATGTGGCGATGATGGTTACCACAGTCAGCCGGATTATAGGGCTGGCGGGTTTTTGGATTATTTTGCTGCTGATGTTGATTGCGCTGGTTATTATCGCCAATACCATCCGGATCACCATTCACAATCGCCGTCTTGAAATCAGCATTATGAAGGCGGTGGGCGCGACCAACTGGTTTATCCGAATCCCGTTTATTGTGGAAGGCATGGCGCTGGGCGTGATTTCCGGTGTGCTGACCACCGGGCTTTTGTATCTGGTTTATTCCTTTGCCACGCAGTCGGTAAACAAATATTATCCCGGCCAGTTAGAGCTGGTGCCTTTCCGTTCGTTTTATTTAAACCTTTTTGGTATTTTTATCGCCATAGGTCTCTTCGCGGGCGTGGCGGGAAGCCTGGTTTCGCTGGGCAAATACCTGAAAAGAGAAGGAAGCGCCTTCGGGGCGATACATTAGTAGTTGACAATTGTCAATTGACCGTTCATGAATAAATTCCGTTTAAGGAAGCGATTTTCGTGATGTTTAAAAATATTTCCGTACTTTGTAAGGTGTTAAGGCGTGTGTGCGCCTGCTTGCTCGCCGTTTGCGCGTTATGTGTGATTTCCGTGCCCGGGGCGTCCTTTGTGTTACCCGTGAAAGCGGAGACTCTGGAAGAGTATAAAGCTAAACAAAATCAGTTGAAGGCCGAAGAATCGGAAATCAAGACGGAAATCAGTCGGTTGAAAAATCAGGCGAAAAGCGAACAGGAAAAAAAAGATAAGCTGGACGCGCAGGTTTCCAATACCAAGCGGCAGATTGAAAACCTCAACGGACAGATTAACGCCCTAAACAAAGATATCATCGCGAAAAACGCCGAAGTCGCCGCCAAAGAAAAGGAATTGGAAGGCATTAAGGAACTGTTCAAGCAGCGTATCCGCTCCATGTATGTATCGGGGCAGAACAACGAACTTGAAGTGATTTTGGGTGCGAATGATTTCGCGGATTTTCTGGCCAAAACCGAGTTGCTGCGGAGTGTGACCGAAAACGACAACAAGCTTATGGCACAGGTTACGGAAGCCATTGCGTTCCTCAATGAGTCAAAATCGGAAATCGAAGCCAATAAATCGGAAGTTTCCGCGTCCCGGAACACACTCAAGGAGAAGCAGGCGGAACTGGACGGCCAGATTGCCGAATTGCAGGGCGCAATCAGCAAGCTTGACGGCGCCATTGCGCAAGAAAACAAGCACGTCAAGGAAATTGAAGGGGATCTCGCGGACATCTCCGAGCAAATCAAAAACCTCTCCGGTCGCAACAATGCTATTTTTGAGCGTGAGTTCAAATGGCCGGTTCCGGGGTATTACTCCCTCTCCTCCCCTTACGGTTACCGCGTTAATCCTGTTAGCGGGGTGTACAAGCTTCACGCCGGAATAGACATCTCCGGCGGCGCCATTTACGGCAAGCCCGTTGTTGCCGCGGCGGACGGCATTGTAATCAAGGCGAGCGACACCGGTGACGGTTACGGCAAATGCGTCATGATTGACCACGGATTAAACAACGGTAACCGGTACGTCACACTGTACGGGCACAATTCCGCGTTCAATGTTTCCAACGGGCAAACGGTCAAGGCAGGGCAGACCATTGCGTACATAGGCAGCACCGGCAACTCCACCGGTCCGCACTGCCACTTTGAAATCCGTGTGAATTCCTCCCCGGTCGACCCGATGCAGTATTTCAGGAAATAGGGGCACGCCTTGCGCGTCCGCGATAGGGTCACCTGGCAGATAAACCGATGTCATTCCGAATACAAATATCAATATTTCTTATAATAATACATTATACACTGAAGATTGCAAGTTTAATTGTCGCAGATTCCAATTAAAATTTAAGCTTACTGATTGTGAAATTGTAAACACTCTCATAAAGCCGCCCTGTGTCAAGACAATGCTGAATGATTTCGGGGTCAATGTATGGCATTTTGTAGCCTCCTATTTTTGATTTCGCTTGACTTTTGTTTAGTTTTAAGATATAATAACAGTTAGTTTATATTATCTTATTTTTGAGGTGCGATATGAAATACATTGAACGGCATTTAGAGCGCAAATTCACCCATTCGTAAGTTTTTAGCCGCCTGTGCCGCTTTAATCAGCCAACAGGTCAATTACAAAAACCTTTCGGAGGCAACCGGGATTTCTGAACCGACCGCCAAAGAGTGGCTGAACCTTTTGGAAGGAATGTGTATCATAAATCTATTGCAACCGTATTCCAATAATGCGCTCACAAGGCTTACGAAAACGCCGAAGCTCTATTTTTGCGACACGGGTGTAGCGGCAAATCTTTCGATGTGGCTGACCCGCGAAACGCTGATGAACGGTGCGGTAAGCGGACATTTCTATGAAAACTATGTGGTTACAGAGCTGTTCAAAAACTACTCCTACTCCAAAAACAAGATGGGCTTTACCTATTACCGTGACCAAAACGCAAAGGAGATAGATGTGTTTATTGAGGCAGACAATTTTATTCATCCTTTGGAGATTAAAAAATCAGCCAACCCAGACCGCAGAGAGGTTGAGAAATTTTCTCTGCTTGAAAAGGCGGGTGCTCAACAAGGCACAGGCGGCGTTGTGTGTATGTGCGAAGAACCGATACCAATTGACGAGAAAAACTGCTTTATTCCGTGTAATTTAATATGAATTGAAGGAATCATTAATGTGCTTATCCCAAAAATATGAACGTTCATATTTTATTGGGAAAAGGCGTATCAAGTAGTATCAAAGGAACAACGTGACGGCTCCAATGCCGAGCGCGGGCTTGTGTACTGCAATTTGCTGTTCGCTTTTGAAGACGAGTTTCGAGATTTGCCGCCGGAAGAACGTCTTGAAAAGCGGATGAAACATTGCAAACCCGTCACAGACGACTTTTTCGAGTGGGTCGGCTCATTGAACGCGCTGCCAAAGTCGCTGTTGGGCGAAGCCGTTCATTACAATTGACTATTTCCGTGCTTGCCGCTGAATTGGCTATATCCCGCAGTTCCACGGTCTTGCCGCCTTCTTTGTAGTTGAATGTCATCACAATTTTATCGTCATAAAGATAGATTGCATTGATGAAGCTATCTACCAACCGTTGACGGTGGTCGGCATCCTGCAAATCCCCGTCACGGAATTTATGTAGCCAAAATTTGAAAGGTTTCGGTTACAATGGGCGCAGTCAGCGGGTCGATTTGAAACTGCTGCTCCTCGTCAATCCTGTATCCCACGGGCAAGCCGATACGGTGATGGAAACTTCACGGAATAAGTGACGGCGCGGAATCGAAAGATTTTGCGCCGTTTGTTTTTTAGGGGGTCGGTTGTCCGCGCTAAATAGCCCTCTACAAATACTGTATCGGGATCACCCGGTCATTGCCTTTGAGTGTGATCAGATTATCATATAAACATATTACCCCGCCGGAACCGCGCTTAATATTTGCTATGCCGTTTAATTTATCAAAAGCCTTAATGTCGCCTTTATCTGGGTCTGCGTGTTTCTTAATTTCCAATGGATATAACACACCATTATCCTCAATGAGCAGATCAATCTCATTCATATCTTTATCCCGGTAGTAATACAGCGGCAGATCAAGAATCCCTTTGTTGTGATAACTTTTAATAATCTCAGCAACCACAAAAGTTTCAAAGAACGCCCCGGCCATAGCGCCATTTTTCAACACTTCCGCGGTGTTCCAGCGGGTCAGATATGCGGCAAGCCCGGTGTCAAGAAAATAAAGCTTGGGGGCTTTTATAAGCCGACTTAAAATATTATTATAATAGGGCTTTAGCAGATAGACGAGCCCGCTTGTCACCAGAACGGACAACCAACGTTCTGCGGTAGGTTCGCTGATTCCAACATCGCGCGCCAGCGCGGCGAGGTTTAGCATCTGTGCAGTTCGACTGGCGACCACCGTCATAAAATTCAGGAATTTTGTTTCGTCTGCTACCTGTGTAAGCTGTCGCACATCCCGCTCTAAATAGGTTTTTACATACGATCCGAAGAACATCTGCCAATCGTAGTCGTCGCCCAGGACAAGCTCCGGCATACCGCCTGTGTGGATGGCGTTCCACACATCATCATATTTTATATCTGCAAGCGAAGCTTTTCGCGCGGCAAAAAAAACATCTGTGGGCAAAAACGGCTCATCAAAATCGATGCGATATCGCTCCCGCAAGGAGAATCCGTGCAGCATTAAAATGCCAACGCGCCCGGCCAGTGATTCGCTGACATTTTGCATCATCTCAAATTGCTGTGAGCCTGTCAAAAAGAATTGTCCCTTTTTCCGGGACTTGTCGAGCATCATTTTTATTTGTGGAAACAAATCCGTTGCGCGCTGCACTTCGTCCACAAACACGGGGGGCGGATTATCTTTGAAAAAAGTTGTGGGTTGCTCAATAGCCGCCGTGCGGATGAGCAGATCGTCCAACGTAACATGATTGATGTCGCCGGCAACCTCCTCAAGCAAGGTGGTCTTTCCAACCTGACGCGGCCCGGTGACGAGAACTGCGCCGAACATCTTCGCCAATTTTCTGACGGCGACTTCAGCGTGACGTTTTATATACATGGGTTTGCAGTTCCTTTCGGCCAATCAAATATGCAATATCATTATATCCGATTTAGGTCGAAAAGTCAAGAAATATTTTTAATGCGTTAAAGGCTCAATTGTGCGCGTGTCAATGATGTCCATATCCTCAAGCGCTTGCTCAAATAACGTCCTGCTGTTAGGGTCTTTCACAAGTGTCACCCATCAATTGTATCACAACAAGGCGGTATTCTACAGTCTAAAAAAAGGTATTGACTTTTGCTTTCGAACGTGGTAGAATACGATTGCGATTAGGTTAATTTCCTGATTTGCACGAACAGGCAATACCCGTGGAAGCGGGTGACGCAAAGCTACAGGGCCTTAAATTAGACGTCACAGTTTAGACATTTGCCACTGTTCCGTAACTGAAAACGGCGTTTAGGTTCGGAACTCAAAATCTTAATGTCTAAGTGTCCGGAGTATCAGACTCTAATCAGGCAGCCAGCTACCGAATGTAAACTATGGTCTTCTTATATACGGAGAGCTTGGGGAAGTAAACTTCTTCAAGCTCTTTTTTGCCGAAAACCGCTTTTGGAGGCGAATGCCGTGAAAATTTTTGTTAAGTTGCTTCTTTCCGTTTTGGCGGCGACCGCCGGTGTATCCCTGTTAATTTACGGTTCCAACGCTTCTGCCATCCCGTCTATGGGTCGGCCATCTTTTTCCAACTTCGGCTCCGACCCGGACGCTTTAATGCCCGGTGAAACCGGCAGCGGCGGTTTGGCAGGCGATGGAGACTCGTCCGTCCCTTTTCCAAACCCCGGTCTCGCGGCGGATTATTTTGCTCAAAAATCAAGGAATTCCAAAACCACCGCGTGGATTGCCATACCGAATGTTTGTTATTACCCGGTCATGTTTTCCGGCGATAACACATATTATATTGACCATGACGCATATAACAGTTACGGCAAACAGGGCGCAATTTTTATAAACGCATCGGGAAAACTGAATTTTGACGGCGGTGCGGTCTTAACGCACGGTCACCACGTGAAGGATGGTTACATGTACGCGTGGCTGGAACGCTACCAAAACGAAAACTTTTTCCGCGCCAATAACCCAATCGAACTGTTTGATGGTGAATATCTGCGCTACTACATACCATTTACCGTGTTGTCGGTCAAAGACAGTGCCGACATGATTGACTTGACGGAAAAATCCCCCGCGGATTATAAAGCGTATATGACCGGACTGCTGGAGCAGTCGGTTGTGAAGATGGCACCATACAAAACCCCGGATCTCACCGCGCCCACCCTGTTTTTGGGAGCGTTCGTTTTATTTTTACCCATTTATACCACTCTCCAAATTTAAAAATCATTGCTCTCAAATCCAATTTCCTTTGAACATAACAGTTGTTCCCCACCGTGCATATA
>JAISRF010000026.1 GCA_031273775.1 Oscillospiraceae bacterium | reverse complement strand
TGGTTAGCCCGAGTTCCTTGAAGCGGGCGGCCACGCCGCGTACCAGCGCGGGGGAGGATTCGCGCTCGCTTTCTTGCGGCTCCAGCAGGTTCAAATCAATCACATCCATTTTGTAACCTTTGGACTGGACGCGGATGATGTGGTCGCTGTTTGGGGCGGCGATGGCAATCACGTCGCGGTTGACGGCCGCAGCCAGCACCGCTCCCCGCTGATGGTCGGTGTGGTTACCCCCGATTTCAGTGCGACCGGGCGCGGAAAACAGCGCGACCTCGCGGTCGCCGAAGAGTTCCGCAAACTGGGTCAAGGCGTTGGCAAAACGCCGGCGGGCGGGTTCAAGGTCAGCGTAAAGCTCGCCCAGCGCGCCGTCATATTCGCCGGCCAGTACGGCCTTTCTGGTGTCAAAAGCGGTCATGTCTTTTTTCTCCTGTGTTTAGATTGTATCACCGGTGGTGACGATTTTTTCCTTGCCTTGACCGCATTATACCCCATGTCCCCAAAATTTGCAATGGTTTATACAGATAAAGTCAATAGTAATATATTATTATCGATTACACTATTTGACCCAATTGAGTCTGAGCGTTTCAATGCCGAATCCTCTTAACGTGTCGGTGAAAGCGCTTTTGAAGATCGCCCCGCCGTGATCCTTCTCAAGGAGAGTGCATTTTGAAATTTGCATGGTTTCCTGAAATCGAAGCTCAACCAAAGCGGCATTTGAATCCGGGTTAAAATAACGCAGAATGAAACCATTTCCGTCCTCCGCCGGCTTGAACGCCGTAACCGTCACGTTTTTTGAAACGGTAAAGGGCAGAGAAAAATCATAGGGCATGTTAAAATCAAAACCCAACCTTGTCAAATCAGCCGGCGTTTTCGCATCGGTAAAAGGAAGCAGCGCGTATTCAAATTGATGAACGCCCGTGTCACGCAATCCGTTAAAATCATTGAAATCATAGGTTTGGGGTTCATTCGCGCAAAAATGAAACTGCGGCGATCGCAGCAGGTTCATCTCAAAACAGCCGGGAACCCATTTGAAGCCCGGAATCCCTCTGTTGAAGACGGCAACGCCGGTTGTTTCATCCGTTTTTTTCATGACCCAGTTTTGCGCCGGAAAAACCATGTAGTTGGGCGAAACGCTCAAATAATCCACCTTCGACGAGTCATACGCGCGGTCAGCGTGTCCGAACGGCACTTCATAGGACGCAAAAAGTTCTTCGGAATCAACCGGAAAAATTGCCTTAATACCGCGGCTGCAAGTGTCCCAATCAATTTGTGTGAAAAAGTAAAGCATTTCCTTTTCACCGCGAACCAGCGCCGTCGTCCATTCGATTTTCTTGATCATATAATCATCGGCGGGATAGCAGCCCGACCAGACAACTCGGTCGGGTGAGAGGTGCGTAATGCGCTGGAAATCGCCAAGCCCGACCGCCGTGGCCACCAACGGCGGAATCCGGGTTCCCCACGCGTCCCCGGCATCGGTTTCCACCGCCAACTCGCCGATTCTGAAGGGGCGTCTGAGTCGACCGTTTGGCTGTTGCTTCATTAATTGTCTGCCGTTTGTCGTCACCGACAGAATCCCTTGGTCGTCAACGGCGATTTCGTGACTGCCCCAATTCAAAGCCCGCAAGCCTGATGTGCCGCTTGCGCAGTCCGTAAGCCTCGGCCATTTTGCGGGCGCTAGAGAAACAAATGGTTCAATGATTTCCTCCGCTTCATTGAGCATCTCCATCGCTTCGGCGTACGCGCTGTCGCTCAGGGTTCCGGTAATGATATCGTGAAACTGGCAAAACGTGATTTTCCGCCACGCAAGGTTGAAGCTTTCGGGCAAAACGGGGTTCTTCTTTTCGGTGAACGCCTGCCGCGCCAACCCGCTTTCGGCGGCGCAAAGCCTGTAGGATAAATCGCGCACACGCTGTTTTATGTCAATCCTGCTGGAGAAACAGCCGGGGAACACCGGGTTGAGGTCTTCCGGTTCGCATTCGTCCTCCTCAAGCGCGGTCAGCAATTCTTTTTTCACCCGCGCAAACACATCATAAACGGTGCCCATGCGGATTTCGGCGTGAGGATATTTTTTCATCGTGTCATCAATGGCGGGTTTCAGCTCGCGCTCCGGCAATATTTCCTCGCCGCCGACGTTCACAACAACAAATTCCTCCGGTGTGCCGGCTGCTTCTTCTAATGAAGCGCAAATCCGGTCATAGCCCAGCTCCGGCACAAAGCGCACGCCGGTTTCGCCGCACCGCTCACAGCCCTCGCCAAGGCAGGAATCACACCACAGGTGCTTTTCGTCGGCGGCGACCGAAACTCGCGGATAAAAAGAATCCAGCCACGCGACCCTGCTGCCGTCAAGCCCCTGCCAAACCCTGCCCTTGGGCGAATGATAATAAACTCTGCAAATCACATCTGCGCCGGTTCCCCGGATGATTTGAGGGTAATTGGGACTTCCTCCAAATGCGTCCTCGTCCCACATCAGGCGAAGGGGCGCGTGCTCCTCTCCCAACAGCGCACGGTAAAAAGGAATGGCACAGAGAAAATTCCGGATCAGTCCCTCCGGAGCCGGAAGGTTGGTGCCCTGAACGGTTTGGCCGGCCATCGGACAGGCGAACCGTCCACTGACCGCAAGCTTTTGCAGGGTTTCTTTATTTTGAGGCCGTTTTTCAAGGTATTTTTCGAGGACGGCGGCCTGACCCTCCGTGAACGGCTGTCCGTAGTCCAGCCACCTGTCGATGACTTCCTTTTCAATTTGGGCGTAGCTAGCGAGCACGTGTTCCCCGAGCCGCGATTTTCGGTCAAAGCACCTTCTCCAAGAAGGGTCAAAATGATTATGCGGGAGAACAATAACGGTTTTCGCCTTCATAGTTTCAGACATACTCAATTTCCTTTCTTCGCTTAGCGCCGGTTCGGAATCTCACCGCAGAGGTGTTTTTTTCAGTGAGGGTTCCCCGCCGCGGCAGCTTCTTTTTGCGTCAAGCCGCCGATTGCGGAAAAATAACCCCAGATCAACCGAAACCATGATAAAATTGATCACATAAAAAATGAAGACATAGGTGATATTGCCCGCCGCGAGCTTTGATGCAATCCCGCAGACATATCCGAGCAAAATACACAAAAGAAAAACAACGCTTTTTCCTTTCGCCGTCCCTGAAGTATAGGATTTAAGAATGGATGTGGGCCAAGATATGCCGAACGCAATGACCATCCCTGCTTCAAAAAGTTCCGTCATCCTTTTCTCCCTCCAGCACCCGCGTTATTGTTCGCCTGATCAGTTCCAGCAAGGTCCGGTCGGCACCGGGTTCAGGAATCGCCGCGTTGTCTGAAACGTTGCCGCCCAGCAAAACCCCGTACCACGTCATCGCGGCGGCGTACCGTCCGTAGGGGATTTGAAGATGAAACCCGTCGCGGCAAAGGGACAGACCGCCCTGTTCAACGGCGAACGGTTGTTCCTTCCGCAGCCGCTGAATCACCCGGCCGACCGGAATCAGCGGCAATCCACAAACGGCCGCCGCCCGGTCATACGCTTCGCTGAGCGCCGCGTACATGACCGCCTGATCGTTGTGATACCGGCGGAAGCCCTCCGATTCGCATCCGATTTCATAGGCCCACGTTTGATGTAAAGCCTGCTTCGCCTCCGGCGCCCGTTCACGGACGTAATCCGACAGATTTTGCAGATACGGCCGGTAGGTTTCCGGATCCCCACTCTCGCCGCTGGCTTGCTGAAAGGTCACAATATCCCAGTCGTTTAATTGCAACGCACGGTTGAGCGAAAGGAATTGTCCGGTGCTTTTTCCGTTGATTTCGTAGTCATAATAAGACAAATCCTCCTTCGCGTTGTTCCAATGCGCCCGCAAAGCGCACCCGCCGATAAAAAGATTTCCGGTTTCGATTTCCGTCCCGCCGCTTTCGGCAATCCCGGTGAGATAAGCCAGCGCGTCCTGTGAAAAGCTGTTTCCAACGGCCAATATCCTGATCATATCCAGTCCACTCCTTTTTGAGCTTTGTTCCCGCTTTTCATTGCCGGAGTAATATCGCATCGAGTGAGATTCTAAACGGGTTCTAATATCCGGCTGTTCCGGTCAAAGCCGGTATCCCGCCGATAAAGCTCGAATTCGTCCGCGCTGTAC
>JAISRF010000250.1 GCA_031273775.1 Oscillospiraceae bacterium | reverse complement strand
TTGGGCGACATCAGGAGGAAATCTGGAAGCTTTACCGCAGCAAACGAAACGGCGCGGAATTATGGAAATCCGGTGAGGCGATATGAACCGTAACGAAAAATAAAAGCCGGTAAGGAATATCCCGCGGCAATTGATATATATCACAGTAATGAGCCAATAAACATTAATAATAATGGGCAATACGCAGAAAATGATTACAAAAGGTTGCAATTCTGTAACATTTGGGTTATAATAAACCCGAAAAAGTTTCAAGGTTGTAACCCTTTGTATTTTTGCAAAAGAGAAGAGAGGCCGCCCATGGTTAACAGTCCGCGCGGAAACGCCGCCCTCTTACCTAAAAGCGATATGCCTTCCCGCTCCGGGAACGCGTATAACCGTGAAATCTGGGTTCCGCAAAATTCCGTGTTTTTGGCGCTTTACCGTTTTTGCTACTTTTTGGGGATGTATGCTTTCGGCATAATCCGCGCGCAAACTTTCGGTCTGCGCGTTATCCTGTACCCTTTTATAAAGCTTGCGGCGTTTATTGGCGCGGGAGCCGGGTTAATCTGGAAATTGCTCCGTCCTGTGCTTGCGACCGAGGGAAAGCGTTTTGCCGCGTTCTTTACGGGCGCGGTTCGCCTGTTTGCGGTTTCTGCCCGGGTTACGCGGAAATACGGCATGATTGCGGGAACAGCTGAGTTTTTTCGTGTACTTTTTTTCTCCTTTAAGCGGCACAGGGACTGGGTTGTCCGCCGTCTTAACTACGCGGTTCCACTTTTGTGCATTCTCGGCTTGATTGGCACCGTAAACTCCTTTAACAGCGTTTCTTACTCTTTAAAAGTGGTTTACAATGGTCAAACGCTGGGCTTTGTCCGTAATGAACGCGTATTTACGGAAGCTTCTGATTTATTTGTGCGCGAGGTGCGACAGGTGGAAGATGCCTCCGATTATCTGTCTGTGCCGCAGTATTCGCTTCAAATTGTCGGTGAGACAGCGCTTCTTAACTCATTTGAGCTGCGGGATAAAATTGCCGGGGTCACCCGGGGAATACAGCCGGCAAGCGGACTGTATGTGGATGGCAGTTTTGTGGCGGCAATGGAACAAAGCGCGCAGATTTCCGCCGTGCTGGATGGGATTCTGGACGCTGCGCGGACGGAAACCCAGGGGGAAAGGGTAGCCTTTTCCTCCCAGATTGCTTATGACGAAGGGTTGTACCCCGTGGAAGACGTGGTTTCCGTCGAGATGCTTTTCGCTCAACTGGCTACGGAAGATACCGAATTTGAAACCGTAACTGCGGACGAGGGCGACACAGCGGATAGCATCGCCGCGCGTTACAACCTTTCAGTACAGACATTGTTGGCCATGAATCCTGAGTTACCGGCGGAGTTAGTCCCCGGTAAGGCAGTCAGCCTGGCGGTGGCTAAAACGCCCCGTTTGGGTATAAAAATTATTAAAAACGAAATTTATACGCAAACGCTGGAATTTGCCGGCGAGGAAATCCGGGATGGCACAAAGGTAGAGGGTTACCGCAAGGTGCAGACCTCCGGTAAGAATGGTGAAGCTCAAATTACCGCGGAAGTTTCCTACATTAACGGTGTGGAGATTTCCCGAAATATACTGGAAACGAAGATTCTGAGCGAGCCTGTAAACGAAAAGGTGGTAATCGGAACCAAAACCGAGGCCAGCGTGCAGGCGGAAACTGCGGCCGCGGCAGCGGCTCAGGCACGGCAGGGCAATGGCATCGCAACCGGCGGAACCATGTTTTTCCCGGTTGCGGACGTTCTCGGTTTGTATGTCAGTACGTACTTTGGCGCCGGGCGCAGTCATAAGGGCTGGGACATTGCGGCGCCGGGCGGTACCGATATTTACGCGGCGGACGGCGGTACGGTGGTTGCCATGAATCCGTGGCCGGGCGGTTACGGGTTGCATTTCGTTGTTGACCACGGCAACGGAATTCAAACGCTGTATGCCCATTGCCGGGCTGTTTACGTGACCCTTGGCCAGAAAGTCACGCGCGGTCAGGGTTTGGCGGCGGTGGGTTCCACCGGAAACTCCACCGGAAACCATTTGCATTTCGAGGTTCGCGTCAACGGCACTCCCGTGAACCCCGCCGATTGGCTGATTTTGAAGCAATATAGATAATTTTAAAATTTCAACAAACGCTTGACAAACACCGCAATTAAGATTATGCTGATTTTGTAATTGAAAGGAAAACACTAATGTTTGACGCTAAAACGACAAAAACCCGGCTGGTTGACTGGATTCGGGCGTATTTTGAGAAAAACGGAGACGATCGCACTTTTGCCGTGGTGGGATTAAGCGGCGGCAAAGACAGTTCCGTTACGGCGACGCTGTGCTGTAAGGCACTGGGAAAGGAACGAGTGTTCGGGGTCTTGATGCCTCGTGGCATTCAGCCGGATATTGACATGGCGCTCTCCCTTGCCGCGCATTTGTCAATCCGGCATGAGGTCATCAACATTGGGGATGCCGCGGATGCGCTACTTGGCGCGATTACAAAAATATTCCCGGAGAATAACGGCGGAGCGGTAATCAATACCCCGGCAAGAATCCGCATGGCGACACTGTATGCGGTTTCCGCCTGCATTGGCGGTCGGGTGGCCAACACTTGCAACCTCAGCGAGGATTGGGTGGGCTACGCCACCAAATTCGGAGACGGCGCGGGAGATTTCAGCCCACTTTCCCACCTGACCGTAACCGAAGTAAAAGCGCTTGGCCGGGAACTGGGGTTGCCCGCGAAATTTGTGGATAAAGTGCCCATCGACGGTCTCTGCGGCAAAACCGACGAGGAAAATTTAGGTTTCACCTATGACACACTCGACCGGTACATCCGCGAAGGCGTGTGCGAGGACGAAGCGGTGCGTCAAAAGATTGATACCATGCACAAATATAACCTACATAAATTGACGCTTATGCCAAGCTTTGAACCGGATATCACATCCGCCGGGGCGTTGCAGAATACGCTACATCCGTAAGCGACCAAAACAGCTGAGCATGTTCATGGGCTCCGGCTCTCACGTTGCGAGCTCCAGCAAATTGCAAACAATTTCTTCGGCTTGTTTGATTAGATTATCTTCTGACAATAAGTCAGAGTAAATCCAGTGAATTTCCGGATTTTTCCTAAACCATGTGAGTTGACGCTTGGCATAATTACGGGTTTTTCGTTTTAAAGTTTCAATTGCCTCATCAAGGCTGATTTCCCCCCGGAAATAAGGAAACAGTTCCTTGTGCCCGATTGCCTGCGAGGCTGTGGGCAAGGGGGCGCTTTCAAAAAAACGCCGGGCTTCGTCCAGCAAACCCTGGACGAGCATGGTTTCCACGCGGCGGTTGATTCTGTCGTAAAGCTTTTGGCGATCTTTGCAGGTTACGCCAAGAACGCAGGTTTTGTATGGCGATGGGTTCTG
>JAISRF010000245.1 GCA_031273775.1 Oscillospiraceae bacterium | reverse complement strand
AGATAAAAACAAAAACCGAAAATACCGTGCCGTTTGGCCAAAGCGGCCTGTTTTTTTAGCGTTTGAGGGTCACTCAAATCGTAAGTACCAATATCATCGTGTGGCTCACGCGGCTGATAATGCCCCTCAAAACGGGGAATGGCCCTACTTGTGTTGAACCATTCCGTAAAGCCTTCGCCCCACCATTCGTCATTTTCCGGGATGGTGTGAAACTGAGGCAGATAAAAGGCAAGCGCTTTAACCTTTGGCCGGTACGCGGAAAAATCCATGTCCGGCTCATAATCGCAGTTCCATTCAAGCGGAGACCGCCCGGACAAATCCAACTGGGAACGTCGTAAAAACTCACGGATATCGCGCCGCCGCCGCAAGAAAATAAAAACCCTTTTAAGGGTTTTGAAAGGACCCTCGCGAAAGAGGGCTTTTAAGCCTTTTGAAAAAAGGCGAAAAAGCTTTTTCAGGGTGTTGCACCACCTTAATTTTCAACTTTTAATAAATGATTGGGTCTAATTCCCCGCCCCTTGGGGCGAATCCCCCGTAATTCGGCGGTAATACCCCGCCGCTCTGCGGCGGGGAAATTTATTTCTAAGCTCTCAATTGCCCTCACTTCCGGCGGCAATGTACTTCGGGCAGATCTGAGCGGTCGCGCCAAGCTCCCGCAGTTTGCCTTTTTCCAGCCACGCCACACGGCTGCACAGGCGCTGAATCTGGTCGATGTCGTGGGTGACGAGAATGACCGTGGTGCCGCCGCTCATCATGTCGCGAATCCTCTCCTCGCACTTGCGCTGGAACAAAAAATCGCCCACGGAAAGAATTTCGTCCACAATTAAAATGTCCGGCCTGACCAAGGTCGCAATGGAAAAGCCAAGCCGCGCGTACATGCCGCTGGAAAAGTTCTTAATCGCCACGTCCTGAAACTCATGCAATTCGGCGAAGTCAATAATCTCTTTGTACTTTTCTTTAATCAGCGAGCGGGGGAAACCCAGTACGGAACCATTTAAAAACACGTTTTCGCGAGCGGTTAACTCGGGGTCGAAACCCGCCCCCAGTTCAATCAGCGGGGAGATAGTGCCCTTGACCTCCACACTTCCTAAGGTGGGCTTTAATATGCCGGAAATAATTTTTAACATGGTGCTTTTGCCGGAACCGTTCAGACCGACAATGCCAAAAACCTCGCCGCGCAAAACATCGAAAGAAACGTGGCTCACGGCGGTGAATTTTTCGAACCGGAGCTGTTGTTTTACCAGCTTTATGAAATATTCCTTAAGGTTATCCACCTTTTCCTTGGTCATGTTAAAGTCCATGGAGACGTCCCGAACCGAAATAACGGCGTTTGACATTCATTCTCACTCGCCCTTACAAAATAATCGGATGTATAAATCCGGGTAGGCACGGAGACCTACCCCTACCATATCAAATATGCAGGATAAATTTATCTTGCTGGCGTTTAAAGGTCAGCACACCCACCAGCAGGAAGGCCAGCGAAAATCCAAGGCAAATCAGATTCTCGCGTACGGAAGGTACCTTCCCGTAAATCATGACGTTTCTGATATAGTCCACATAATGATAAAGCGGATTCAGTTGCATGATGTCGCGGAAAAGGCGGGACAGAAGGTCAAGCGGGTAGATAACCGGAGTGAGATACAGCCACGCGGTGACCCACACGCCGTACAAATGCTCAATATCCCGGAACATGACGTTGAACGCGGACAAAACCAGTCCCAACCCCAACGCGAAAACAAACGCATACAGCATGGGAAGAGGAAACAGGAATATGGTCCAATGAAGCTCAATCCTTAAGACCGTGAACACAATGACGACCGCCGCCATGGAAAACAGCATATTCACAAAAGCAAACAAGCACTTTTCAAGCGGAAAGATATATTTCGGGATGTAAACCTTTTTGATTAACGGCGCCGCGCCCAAAACCGAGCCCAGAGACGATGTAGTCGCCTCCACCACAAAGTTGAAAATGAGCACACCGGTCAGGTAATAAACCGGGAAATTTTTTATGTCAAAGCGGAAAAGCTGTGAAAACACTACGGTCATAACCGTCATCATAAGTAAAGGGTTCAACACACTCCACACAAAGCCAAGCAGACTCCGGCGGTATTTCACCTTTAAATCGCGGGAAACCAAATCTCGCAGTAGAGCCGAAAACCGGCGGAAAACTTCCAAATAGGCCCTCAGGCGACCAAGGATAAAAATAAGAGCGGCGGCGGCGGCGAACACAGTCAGCAAGGACCACCATAAAAGTAAGTCAGAAATGGAAATCGTTATCCCCCGGGGATTAACCTGGACACCGGAGATTTGCAAAGACCCCTCACCGCCATCGAAGAGGGTGACGGAAAGGCTGTACACGTCCTCTAAAACGGTTATATACCCGCCGCCGGTCATATATTTTACGGGGCGGATGAGCATATTTTCGTCGTTAAAAGCTTCATCCGCGGCTTTGGTATACCGCACACGGACATAGCCGTCCCTGACATCGAATTTTCCGGCGATATTAATATTGCGGACGTAACAATTCACACCTTCAACGGTCACAGAGGCGTTTTCAACTGAAACCAGTTTACCGTTGTTTTCGGACCAGCCGGAAAGAGTAACTTCGGACGCGGTAACTGTTTTTTGTTCGTGGTTTTGGGTGATGTTTCGCAAAGAATCCCGGCTGGAAAACGCGAGACCGGAAAGAACAGCCAACAGAAACAAAAGCAGAAAAAGCGTTTTTTTTGCCTTTTTTAACACGCTCATGCCCGTGTCCTCTTTTTATTGGCCGCCATCCGTTTTTTTCGCATGGCGGAATAATTCACTACGAACAAAAAATAAATGGACGCGAACATTAACACAAGTGGAATGAAGATCAGGGACATTAAGGTTTTCTGAAGTTCTGTCAGGCTAAGACCGCCGCTTGCCCGGGGAACGGCGGCCGCGCTGCTGTCGTCCGTTTCCCCGCCGATTACGCCCTTTTCTCCGCTGGTGATACCCGCGGCGCTTTTGACGGACGTAGACACGGTAGCGCCGGACTTGGAGCTTGAGGCGGATTTTGAGGAGGAAGATGCTTGGCTTTGCGCCTTGCTCTCATAATTATCCTCGTCGTCCTTCTCGCTGTCTGCGTGATTCGACGCGGAGGAATCCGCGCTGTCTGCTTTGGAGGAGTCTGCGCCGCTGCTTGTCTCCTGGGAAACGGACGAGGTTTCCGTATGCGAGGAGGTCACCGAGGATTGACTGGTGATTTCCGTGGCAGACTCCGGAACGGATTCGTCCGGATCCGCCAGCGCAAGCAAAACGGCGAACATGGAAACCACGGCCACAGCCGATAAAGCCGCCGTCAATTTTGCCGCCGCGCGAACAAATGAGTTTTTATTCAAGGAAAATTCCTCCTGATAATTCGTCTGACGTATTATGTGGATGACCGCGATGATTGCGGCGGGTTCCGGAGAACACAGTTCGCCTGAACTGTCAACTATATAATTCCTTCCATATAATGCTTGTACTGCGCGAAGACAATGCCGGGTTCTTCCAGATCCGGGTTCCAACGTTTCACCCATTCCAGCGATAAAAACCCACTGTAACCAATATTTTTCAGAGCCAACACCGCGTTCTCCACCGGCACATCGCCTTCGCCCATCATTTTATAGCGGATGCCTTTGGGCGCGGTCACGTCCGGCACCGAATCTTTAACGTGTACGTGGCGCACGTACTTTCCGATTACCGACAGTGTCTTGGCGGGCGCTTCGCCAAAAAACCGGTAGGGGTGGTGAATATCCCACAGTATGCCCAAATTCGCGCGGGAAACACACTCCAGCAACTCAAGCATTTGTTCACTTTGAGCGAGCGCGCCGTTGGTTTCAATCAACGGAACCACAGAAAAATCGGCGCAAAAATCGCAAAGCCGGGCTAATTCTCGCGCGCACAGTTCCAAATCGGTACTGACGGGTTCGGGGCTCCCGGAACACATGACGCGGATGTACGGCGCGTTGATCTTCGCGGCGAACAGGGCGGCTTCTTTCGCTTCTTCCAAACCGGCGGCAGCCAGTGCCGGAGCGCCGAGCACAGAACCCGCGGACACAACCGGAACCGCCAGGCGCAGGCTTTCAAGGTGTGACCGAGCAGCGTCCAGCCGGTCAGGAGCGAATTCCGGACAACGCGGCGTGACCAGCACATGGCCGATTCCGCGCAGTTCAATGCCGTCAAAACCGGTATCGCGTGCGGTGGAGGTGACGTCGGAAAAGCTCCAGCCGGGGCAGCCGATCGTAGAAAAAGATAGCTTCATTTGGGGAATGCTTCCTTTCGAATTGTAAAGAAGGGGTCGATCCGCCGGAAATATCACACCGCGGCGTTCCGCTACGGAGGGGAACCCCGCCCTTACCTGGCTAATCCGTATCAAAATCCTCAGAGTCAGCGTTCTCCGAAGACGTTTCCGGCAGTTTATTCACATAAATGGTGATTTTTGAATATATGCTGATTTTAGTATTGCCGTTTACCGGCTCTACCTTGACCACAACGCTATCGGGCTTGGTCAGGTCGCAGATGGATTCGGTTTTGATGTTATCGTAAAAGAATCCCACCTTCCAAAGCTCTTGTTTGGCTTCAATTTCTGTCTTGCCCAGCACGGAGGACGGCACGGCGGCGGTGGCGGGGCCGGAGCTTATGACTACAGTAATCACAAGGTTGTCCTGTACGCGTTCGCCGGCGGCCGGGGTCTGGGAGAGAATGGTGCCTTTGGCGGTGTCGCTCTGCTGAATTTCCGGAGGATTGAGCGTAAAAGAACCTAAAATACTTAAATCTCCGTTTACATCGGAGTATTTTTTGCCCTTGAGATCCGGTACCGGCTTACCTGTTGCATAAGAGGGCGCGACAATACTCTGCGCAACAGAGCTTACTTCATAGCTGATGATGTCTAATGATGTATTGTCGTCTGTTTTGTTAAACAGCAGAAACCACAGCGCGGTGCCCACGCCTAACAGAATCAGCACGGAAATAATCAGTGCGGTGAACCAGTAGTGACCGCCGCCGCTGTGCCCATCGTCCTCGTCGTCTTCGTCACGGTCGGGGACGGCACTGCGGGAGTCGGCGGCCTTGGGGCGCTTCGCGGTGTCATCGCGTACGGTAGGCGCGGGAGCGGGAACGGCCTTTTTGCGGCTAACAGGCTTACCTCCGGCTCCGGGGGTCAAATCCTGACGGAACAAATCGGCGGATTCGGTGCGCTCTTTCGGAAGAATCTGCAAGGCGTCCGCCAAAGCGTCAATCACGTACTCAGGCAGAGTGTCAGCAATCTTTGCCGGGATGGAAAGCCGGTCGTCGGTGACGCGCTCCGTGGCTTCCGGCGGGATGTTTCCTACCAGAACACGGAAAAGCGTGGCGGCAAAGCCGTACACGTCCGTCCAGCTACCCTGTTGGGAGGATTCAAAGCCGTACTGCTCCACCGCGGCAAAGCCGGGGAAAAGCTGTGCTTGCAAATCGGTGCGGGCAGTGCGGGCGGCGGGTACGCAGAAGTTAATCAACCGTACCTTGCCGTCCCGCCCGACAATTAACGTTTCCGGCGATATGCCGCGGTGAATCAATCCGGCGCGATTTACGGCGGCGATGGTGGAAAGCACCGGCATTAACAGTGGGCGCGCCTGTTCCCAGCGCAGGGTTCCGCCGTTGCGAATCAAAAATTCCCGAAGCAATATGGAATCGGCGTGTTCACTGGCGTAATAAACCGTACCGCTCTGCTCGAAAATTTCATATACAAAGAGCAGAGCCGGCAAATCGGAAAGGCGGGCGAGGGTACGCGCCGTTTCCGAAAAGCGCAGTAAATTATCGTTAAAGGAAAACTCGTTGCCCGGTAAAACGCGGACACCCAAGCGGTTCTGGGTGCGCTCACACAGAGCGTCCGGAAAGTATTCGCGAATCCGGGCGGGACGACCGGTTACGGTGTCGAAGGCTAAATAAGTAAAGCCCTCTCCGTTGGAATCCAGCACACGACCGATTACATACCGATCGTTGAGCTGGGTTTTGAGGGGGAGATACGGGTCGAGCTGGGGAGAATCCGCCGCGAAGCCGCAGTACGGGCATTCCGGCTCGCCCTTAGAGGGACGCATACAGCCCAGACATAAATTCCCGAAATTTTCCATGTTATAAACACTCCTTGTTTTCCCATTGAGAATGATTGCGGCAAGTTATTCAAATTGATAAATCGCTATGCCGTTTCAATCTGTCCGGCTTCTTGCAGACCAAAGCGCTCGGTAGCGATTTCACGGAGCTTAAATTTCTGGATTTTGCCGCTGGCGGTCATCGGGAACGAATCCACGAACCAGACATAACTCGGAGTTTTATGGCGCGCCATGCTCCCGCGGACATATGTTTTAAGTTCATCTTCGGTGGCCGATTGGCCTTTCTTCAAAATGATACAGGCGCAAATCTCTTCGCCGTAGCGCACCGACGGCACACCGATCACCTGAACGTCGCTGACAGCGGGGTGCCGGTAGATAAAATCCTCAATCTCCTTGGGATATATATTTTCACCACCGCGGATAATCATATCTTTAATCCGTCCGGTGATTTTATAATATCCGTTTTCATCCACTACGGCCAAATCACCCGTGTGAAGCCAGCCCTGAGAGTCGATCGCTTGAGCGGTGGCTTCCGGCATATTGTAATATCCCTTCATGACATGATAACCCCGGGTGCAAAATTCACCTTGAACGCCCACGGGAAGCGGTTGGTTGGTTTCCGGATCCACAATGCGGTTTTCACAGCCCGGGAGCGAGCGCCCAACGGTGGACGTGCGGTATTCAAGCGGGTCGTCCACGCTGGTTTGAGTGCAGCCCGGCGACGATTCCGTCTGCCCGAACACGCTGGTGATATGCCGCAGGTGCATGTCGGACACCACCTGCTCCATGGTTTTAATGGGGCAGGGAGAACCCGCCATAATGCCGGTGCGGAGTACCGGAAAAGTGAACCTTGAAAATTCCGGGTGTGAGAGGATGGCGATAAACATGGTGGGCACGCCGTGAAGCGCGGTGCAACGTTCGTTTTCCACCGCTTCCATCACCTTGAGCGGAGAGAAAATATCCACGGGAACCATGGCGGTTCCGTGGGCAATGCAGGCCATGATGGCGAGTACCATGCCGAAGCAGTGAAAAAACGGTACGGTAATGCACAGCTTATCTTCGGTGGTAAAAGCCAGATTGTCGCCGATAAACCGTCCGTTGTTGAGTATGTTCCTGTGGGTGAGCATGACGCCTTTGGGGAAGCCGGTAGTGCCGGACGTGTACTGCATGTTGATAATTTCATCGCAGGTCAGGGATCCGGACAGTGCCCGATATTCCGATTCCGGCACGTTGTGGGACAGGGTGTCCAGCGCCGCAAAAGGTATCATGCCTGCCGGTGTGTGTTTTCCCGCGTGGATGACCATTTTAAGGCGGGGCAGACGCTTGATATGCTGGTTTCCGGGGTCGCCCTCGGCGATTTCGGGACACAATTCGTTGACAATTTGAACGTAATCGGTGTCTTTGAAGCCGTCAATCATCACCAGCGCCTTGGAATCGGACTGGCGGAGTAAATATTCCAGCTCGTAAATTTTGTAGGCGGTATTCACGGTTACCAACACCGCGCCGATTTTGATGGCGGCAAAAAAAGTTAGTATCCACTCCGGCACATTGGTCGCCCAGACCGCCACGTGCTCGCCTTTTTTAATGCCCAATGCCATAAACGCCCGGGCAACGCGGTCAATTTCCTCGTTAAAGCTTTTCCAGGTGCGGCGGTAATCTCGGTCGGTGTAAGCCACGGCCTCCCGGTCAGGGTATTCGCGAGCCAGCCGGTTCATTTGTTCCCCAATGGTGATTTCCCAGAGAAGTCCCTCGTTCGGATTCATGCGGTCAGTTCCTTTTAGACGTTAGTGATTAGAAACGTTGTATTCTGAAGATTAAAACATGCTGTGTCTTGAATTTTACCAATAACGGGGGATAAAGTCAAGAGGAAGATTTATAACGTGAATAAAGCTCACTCGGCTTCGGCGAAAAAACCTTGACATTACACAAGGTGTTGTGTATAATATTGCGCAGAGAAACCGTTTTAGGAGCCCAATTGGTTCGGTAAAGTCGGTAAGGTATGAATTACGATACAGTTAACGCGAGCGAGAGGCTTTATAAATGAAGAATCAAAACGGCGCCCCCGGCCATAGCGGCGATT
>JAISRF010000243.1 GCA_031273775.1 Oscillospiraceae bacterium | reverse complement strand
TCCAACGAGGAAGAAACATACGAATTCACCGTTTCGGGTATATATTCCGATTCATCATCGGGCGAAAGCTCCAACATGCCGCGTATATCTACGACGATGGATCCCGCCAATCTGGTGATCATCAGCGCGCCGGCGGCCGAGGCGATCGTGAACGCGTCAACCGAAAACGAAACCACAATTACAGACAGTAACGGCAATGAGACCGGCAGCGCGCTTTCCGCGCAGACGGCGGGAACATACGTCTTCGAAAGCGCAGAGAATTACGAGGCCTTTGACGCCGAAATCCACGCCAAGGGTCTGGCGGAGCAGTATCGGCTTTCCAGTTCCGATATTTCCGGCTACGAGGCGAGTCTGGTTCCGCTTAAAAACCTTTCGAGCTTTGCCGCCACTTTGCTGCTGATCGTCCTCGCAATCGGCGCGGTGATATTGGTGGTTTTAAACGTGTTCAATATCCGCGAGCGTAAATACGAGGTCGGCGTGCTGACGGCAATCGGCATTAAAAAAGGTAAGGTCGCGCTGCAATTCGTTACAGAGCTTTTGGGCGTGGCGCTGATTGCAATCATCGTCGGGGCAGGCGTGGGCGCGGCGGTGAGCGTACCGGTTTCCAACAGTCTGCTCGCCTCTCAGATTGAGCAAATTCAGAGCCGACAGGGAAACCAGAATCAGGCTTTCGGGCGTGATCGGCAGGCGGGCGGCGGGCAAATGTTTTCGCCTGCCACAGGCGGCGGCCAGCAGAATTTGATGAGCGTGTTCGGCAGCCAAAACGTGTCTTACATGGACACCATTAACGCCACCGTTAACATGTTCGTGTTGGGTCAGATGGTTTTAATCGGCATCGTGTTAACCATCATCGCCAGCTTCGCGGCCATCATATTTGTACTGCGGTATGAACCGCTGAAGATTCTGGCGAACAGGTCGTAGGAACTTACAGTTAATCATTGCGCCGCGCTGTAGGGGCTACCCGCGGTCGTCCGCAAACCGGAAATACGCAAAAAATAAAATCGCGAAAGGGACATCTTTATTATGAGCATTTTGAAACTGGAGAACGTAAGCTACATGTATGATAACCGCACGCGCGTGCTGGATAATTTGAACTTTGAGTTTGAAAAAGGGAAGGTGTACGCCATTGTGGGGCGTTCCGGGGCGGGGAAAACCACACTGCTGTCCCTGCTTTCCGGGCTGACCTCCCCCACGGGCGGCAAAATCCTCTTCGATGGAAACGACGTTAAAAAGATTGACCGTTACCAGTACCGAAGCCGCTGGGTGGGCGTGGTGTTCCAACAGTTTAACCTTCTGCCTCATCTGAACGCGGTGGAAAACGTGGAGCTTTCCATGCGAGCGTCCGGCAAAAAAATCGCCGACAAACGTGTGCGCGCCACAGAGCTTTTGGAAAAGGTCGATTTGGATGAAGTCCTTGCCAAACGCCGGGTTTTGAAGCTGTCCGGCGGCGAGCAGCAGCGTGTGGCCATTGCGCGGGCTTTGTCCTACGACCCCGATATTCTATTGGCCGATGAGCCTACCGGCAACCTTGACCTGACCACGCAGGAGGAAGTCATGGATATTTTCGGGCGGCTGGCCCACGAGGAAAACAAGTGCGTGATTATCGTCACCCACTCTCCGGAGGTCGCCGGGGCGGTGGATCATGTATATGAGCTAGCTTCCCTTCGCGGAAACAAAAAGCAGCGCAAAGAGGCGTAAGCAAGGCCGAGGCGCTTCTGTCAGCGGCGGTGCCATACCGTCACCGTCGGTACAGGCGGCGGGCGTTGCATGGGCGGCGGAGGTATGGGCAGGCACCCCGCTGACGCGCGGATTCATCAAACAGGGACTTGGCGGGTTCGGGACTTTCACCCGCTAGAGTGCACCCATGCCGGGTACACAATGAAATACACCGCTGCTTGCAGCGGTGTATTTTCGTGTAATCGCCCCAAGGAGCAGGGTATTGGATCCAAAGAAAATAAATTATAAAATATTGCCAACCAACAAAATCCTGTGTTGTTTTAATTTTCCGAAATATATTTCCTTGTTTTGCGGCACAATATAATGAAGTGAATACAAAACAAGGATTTGATTTTTTGTATATAAAAATGTTTTTTTCCAAACTGTTCCGGCGGATAGCTGCATTGCTTTTTGTGTTGCTGACGGGCATATTCACGTTAATAGCAACCTTGTACGGGTCACTCCCGGACAGCTTCAGCGTTCAGGAAGGGCAGCTTTTAACCGTTCAAAAAATCCTCCCCATCGGCGTTGCGTATGCGCCGGAGGGCGTAGCGGCCAGCAAACCGTTTTCCGGCAGACTGGCGGGAGAGTATTATTCGGTTGATTTGAAGCTTCTGGGTTTTATCCCCATTAAAAGCGCAAAAGTTTCTGTGGTCGGGAAAAGCTACGTGGTGCCTCTGGGTACGCCCTTTGGCATAAAAATTTTTACGGACGGCGTGTTGGTCGTGGGCATAACCGGTGTTGATACCCAAAACGGAACTGAAAATCCCGCCAAAAAGGCGGGAATCAAATTAGGCGACGTGATTGTTCAAATTGACGGCAAGAATGTTACAGTGAACGAGGATATCGCCGCGGCGATCGAAAAGAGCAACGGTAAAGCGGTTAAGGTAACGCTTCGCCGGAAAAATATGACGTTCACGGTGGAATTGCAACCTGTAAAATCGCAGATTGACCATAAATACAAGGCAGGCATGTGGGTGCGGGACAGCTCCGCGGGCATTGGAACTCTAGCCTTTTATTGCCCGGGTACCGGCATTGTGACCGGGCTTGGGCACGCCATATGCGATGTGGACACCGGCGATGTTCTGCCGCTTTCCTCCGGCGATTTGGTGGGCGCGCAGATTACCGGGGTCACAAAAGGTCAGAGTGGTATTCCCGGCGAGTTGCGCGGCCGATTCGTGGAAACGGTTTATTACGGCGCGCTTCTGGCGAACGGCGATACCGGCGTGTATGGCCGCTTAAAAGATACCCCGCAGAATCAGGACGCGGTTGAGGTCGCCATGAAACAGCAGGTCAAACAGGGTAGCGCGCAAATTCTGGCGACGGTGGACGAAAACGGCCCGGCATGGTATGACTGTGTGATTGAAAAGGTGCATTTTAACGACGAAAGTCCCACGCAAAACATGGTGATTCACATGACCGACCCCACGCTTTTGGAAAAAACCGGCGGGATTGTGCAAGGCATGAGCGGCAGTCCGGTCTTACAGAACGGGTTGCTGGTTGGCGCGGTGACCCACGTGTTTGTGAACGATTCCACACGCGGTTACGGCATATTCGCGGAGAATATGCTGGCGACGGCGAAAGGGTTGGGGGAGGAAGTACTGCAAAAGGCGGGGTAAAGAAAAGGTAAACTATTTACCGGCTTTGCTCGCGGTATTGGTTGAGCGTGAGACCCAGCCGGCTATTGACGGAGTGAAATAAAAATGCCAAAAAAACAGAACCCGGACGAGCAAGGCGAGGGATTTACCGATCTCACCGCCGGAATGATGCTGACCGCCTCGCTTGACGAAAATAGTCAGACATTGAAGACGATTTTCTCCGATGATGGTACCCTTCGCGTACGGGAGGCGCGCTCCAAATGCGGTGAACGGTTTGTTATCGCTTTCTGCGACGGGATGATTGACAACACCGTCATCAACGTGAATATCGTTAAGGCGCTACTATCTGAGGAAATCCCTCGGGCGGGCGATTTACAAAACCTTCTTGAAAAATCCATTCAGGTGAACAGCTTTGATACCGCCTCCGACTGGACAACTCTGGCCGATGGGATATCTTACGGCGACACGTTGCTGCTTATTGAGGACTGTGCCGAAGGTGCGCTGCTCAGCACAAAATCCTTTGCCACGCGTTCTATTTCTGAGCCGGAGGCCGAAAAAATCCTGAGCGGACCGCGGGAAGGTTTTTGCGAATCGGTTATGATCAACCTTTCCATGCTCCGGCGGAAATTGCGGAATCCGGACTTGAAGATTAAATTCCGACAGATCGGGGCGCGCACGAAAACGCAGGTTGCGGTGTGTTATTTGGGTACCTTGGTGGACAAAAACCTGCTGGCGGAGCTTGAAACACGCCTTTCGAAAATCGACGTTGACGGCGTACTGGATTCCAACTACATTGCCGAGCATATTAGAGAAAATCTCCTGTCTCCCTTTGCCGATTCCGGGATGACCGAGCGTCCGGATGCGGTGGCCGGAAAAATGTTGGAGGGCAGAATCGCCGTGTTTTGCGATGGTTCCCCCGCCGTTTTGACCTTGCCCTGCCTGTTTGCGGAATATTTCCAGAGCCCAGAGGATTATTACCTGAATTCCTATTACTCCACCCCGGCGCGTTGGCTGAGAATGGCCGGTTTCATGTTAACCGTATGCTTACCGGCTCTGTTTATTTCTCTGGAAGCCTTTCAGGTGGAAATGCTGCCCGCGGCCATGCTGATTAACATTGCCGCGGGGCTCTCCAACGTACCTCTGCCGGCGCCATTGGAGGCTTTCCTCATGCTGTTTGTGTTCGATTTGCTTCGGGAAACCGGCGCACGCATACCGTCTTATGTGGGCCAGGCGCTTTCCATTGTGGGCGCGCTGGTGATTGGCAGCGCCGCGGTGGAGGCGAATTTAGTTTCCGCAACCATTACCATCATGGTCGCGGTTACGGGAATCTGCGGGCTGTTAATTCCCCGGCTTAGCGCACCGGTATTGGTTTTTCGATATTTATTGCTGCTACTGGCCTCTTTCTTTGGAATTTTCGGGCTGATTATGGGGCTTACCGTACTGCTGATTCACATTCTGAATTTGAAAAGCCTGGGAATCTCACAATTGTTCCCTGGCAAACCGCTCACGGACGGAGTGAAGGATACGTTTTTACGTCTGCCGTGGACCAAACAGAAAACCCGCCCGGAAAGCCTGACAAACGACCGCGTGAGGATGAAAATGCATTGACAGATGAAAAAGGTTGGGTTTTTAACTTGAGAATGATAAGAATATTTTCCGCGTTTGCTGTTTTTATCG
>JAISRF010000242.1 GCA_031273775.1 Oscillospiraceae bacterium | reverse complement strand
TTGGGCGAGTTGCGCCGCGTCAGGCGCGGCGGCACGCAAGTCAAAAAAGCCGGGGGCGATTTGGGTGTTTTGCAGAATTTTGGCTGTTATTTGTTCCATGCTACTTCCTTTGTCTCCCTTCTCTAAGAATCTCCTTTGCTTCTACTTTCCCGGCGGAGGTGAAGCCAATCTTAGAGAAATTCAAAAATTTCTTCTCTCATCCTTTGTGCCTCTCGTTGCGCCGCGCCCGCGAAATCTTCCGGGTCGCAGCCTTCTTTTTTCCAGGCACACATTATGGCACGGGAGGAATTGATTATCGCTCCCCCGCCCTGCGGGTCGAACGCGCCGGCAACGTTGGCCGCTCCTCCGCCCTGCGCGCCGTAACCCGGCACAAGGAAAAAGGTTTCCGGCAGTTCTTGGCGCAGGGCGGTCAACTGCTCGGGGTAAGTTGCGCCAACGACTGCGCCGACACCGGTGTACCCGGTTTTTCCGGGAAGCTCTTTTCCCCATCCGCGACACATTTTACCCATCGCTTCGAAGATGGTTTCGCCGGTTTCAAGACGTTTATCCTGCAATTCACCGGAGGATTTGTTGGAAGTCTTTACCAGTATGAAAATTCCCTTGTCACACTCCGCGCACACCCGGAGAAGCGGGCGGATTCCATCGCTTCCCAGGTATCCGTTCACCGTTAGAGCATCGCCGCCAAAAGCCTCACCCAGCCTTGACGTAACGCCCAAATGCGCCTGAGCGTAGGCTTCCATGGTGCTGTCGATGTCGTTCCGTTTTCCATCGGTAACGACAAACATGCCCTTTTGTTTCGCGTAGTCGATGGTTCGTTTGAGCGCGCGCATTCCCTGCCAGCCATACAGTTCGTAATACGCGCATTGAGGTTTTATGGCGGGCACAATACCGCAAAGCGAATCAATCAGACGGCGGTTAAATTCAAAAATTGCCTCCGCCGCGCTTTCAAAGGTCGTTACCCCGCCAACCTGCGTTTGGTTAATGATAAAGTCCGGAATATACTCAAGCTTTGGGTCAAGCCCCGCCACAATGGGACTTTTTAGCGTCTTGATTCCCTCAATCAGCCGATCCAGTGACATATTTTTCCACACCCTTTATACTAGAACTTGTGTTCTGAATCGAAAACAACTTTTCCGCGGCAGATGGTGTATTTCACCTTGCCGAAAAAGGTCATGCCTTTAAAAGGCGTATTGCGCGATTTTGAGCGCGATTTTTCCGGTTCCACCGTGAATTCCCAGTCCGGATCAAAGAGACAAAAATCAGCGGGAGCACCCGGTTTTATTCCGGCAAAGGGCAACCTTAAAATTTTCGATGGTGCTTGCGAGGTTAATTCGGCAAGCCGCCAGAGGGTAATGTGACCCGGCTTTACAAGGCGCGTATAGCTCACTGCCAGCAGAGTTTCCAGCCCTATCACCCCATTGGGGGCAGAAAAAAAATCGGCTTTTTCCGCCGGAGAATGAGGTGCGTGGTCAGTGGCCAGAGCATCGATTGTACCATCCGTGATGGCAGCCAGAACAGCTTTCATATCCCGCCTTGTGCGCAGGGGCGGGTTCATGCGGTAGTCCGCGTCACGGGAGAGAAGCAAATCCTCGGTCAACGTAAAATAATGCGGGGCGGTTTCGCAGGTGACCGATACGCCTCGCGCTTTTGCCGAACGAATTATGTTGACCGATTCCGCCGTGCTGACATGGCAGATGTGGACAGGTAGGCTATTGCATTCCGCCACAGCAACGTCCCGCGCCACACAGACCGCTTCGCCATCGTTTCCAAAGCCCGGTACATTCAAAATCCGAGATATTTCTCCCTCATTGACCAAGCCGCCGCGAGAAAGCGAAAAGTCTTCACAATGAGAAAGAAAAGGCAGCCCGGCAGCTTTCGCATGGATTAACGCCTGTTTCATGATCCCGGCGTCAGGCAGTGGTCGACCGTCATCGGAAACAGCAATAGCCCCGGCGGCTTTAAGCACGGAAAAATCGTTAAGCTGTTCCCCTGCCAGCCCCTTTGACGCGGCGGCGGCCTGATACACCCGTACAGGCAGACTGGCGCCCCGCCGGGTGACAAAGCGCACAGCCTCCGGGCTGTCACAGGGAGGAATGGTGTTGGGCATGGCAAGCAGAGCGGTCACACCGCCGGCAGCCGCGGCGCGCGATCCGCTGACCATATCTTCCTTGTGAGTCTGCCCCGGTTCCCGCAGATGAACGTGCATATCAACAAGACCGGGCAGACAGACAAGTCCTCCGGCGTTAATTTTTAAGACGTTTTTCGGCGGTGTGAACAACCCGGTTTTTTGAACGATGCCGTCCTGAATTAAAATGTCCTCGACAAAACAAGAACCGGAAGGGTCTGCCAATCGCGCTCCTTGAATAAACAATGCCACAGCAAATCTCTCCGGTTAATCAAATTCGTGTCGATTTTCCACGAACTATATTATAACCGCACGGACAGGTTTTGTAAAGAGGGTGTTTTGCGAAAAAATTCCCCTTTTTGTGTGAATTTACTCCTCGTGAATTTAGTTTGGCCGTGAATAGTACCCAAAAAATGGATCCTGACGTTTTATTCACAAACTGTTTATTGATTTTTCCGTCCGCTTCATCTATAATAAAGGTAATAATCTAAAAGGTGGGGGAAAAATGACAAAAAACGCATCCGTGCTGGAATTTGTGGACAAAAACAAATCGCTCCTCAAGCCGGATAAAGTGGTCTGGATTGATGGTGGAGAGGCACAGCTTAACGACTTACGCGCGTCTGCTCTGGCGAGCGGCGAACTCATCAAACTCAACGATGAGCTACTTCCCGGCTGCTGGTTGCACCGCACCGCCGTAAACGATGTGGCGCGGGTGGAGCACCGGACGTTTATCTGCTCCGAAAAAGAGGAAGATGCCGGCCCTACTAACAATTGGATGGAGCCGCAAAAGGCGTATGATTTGCTGGACGAGATCGCGAGAAACAGTTACAGTGGCCGTACCATGTATATCATTCCATACTCCATGGGCGCGGTCGGTTCGCCCTTTTCTAAAATCGGAATTGAAATCACCGATTCAATTTACGTCGTCCTAAATATGAATATCATGGCGCGAATAGGCGCGGCGGTGCTCGATCAGCTGGGCGATTCCTCTGACTGGGTTCGTGGGCTTCACTGCAAGTGCGGCATTGACGCGGAAAAGCGGTACATCTGCCATTTTCCACAGGATAACACCATTATATCCGTCAACTCCGGCTACGGCGGCAACGTGCTTTTGGGCAAAAAGTGTTTTGCGCTGCGAATTGCATCTAACCTGGCTCGTCAGGAAGGCTGGATGGCCGAGCACATGCTGATTTTGGGTTTGGAAAACCCGCGAGGAGAGGTAAAATATATTTCCGCGGCGTTCCCCTCGGCTTGTGGAAAAACTAACCTCGCCATGCTTATTCCGCCTGATTTCCTGCGTGAAAAAGGGTACAAGGTCTGGTGCGTGGGTGACGACATCGCGTGGATGAGAATCGGACCGGACGGGCGGCTGTGGGCGGTAAACCCGGAATACGGATTCTTTGGCGTAGCTCCGGGGACAAGCGTAAAATCCAATCCCAACGCCCTGCTTTCCACTAAAAAGGACACCATTTTCACGAATGTGGTGCATAATCTGAACGACAACACCGTGTGGTGGGAAGGCCTGGATAAGAAC
>JAISRF010000106.1 GCA_031273775.1 Oscillospiraceae bacterium | reverse complement strand
CACCGTTTCGCCGCCGTTGGCGTAATAGACAATCAGAGCCGCGTCCGGGGCAGCTTTGGGCTTGGCTTCATCGACAGTCAGGGACGTAACGGCGTTTATTCGGGCGACGTCGAGTGCCTCAGCCGAAACGGAAAGCTCTACGCGGGCTTCCAATTCGCTGCCGCTGAGGATAGTATAGCTTGCCGCAACCGCCGCCACGACCGGCTCGCAGCGCATTTCTTTGGGCGCTTGGGGCAGAGCGTGACGGTATTCGTACTCCACCGGACGTTCATAATACTGTACGCTCCCTTCCCCGTCCCGAGCAAGCAGGCAGATGAGTACCGTGCCGTAAATAATCAGGGTGTCCGCTTCGCTCCGTACAGATGACACATAAGAGTCGCACCACAAATCCACGACTTCGGACACTGAGCCCGGAGGGAGTTCCAGCGCCTTTTTGCACAGGTAATTCTCGCGGATATCCTCAATCAAACGCTCGGTCACCACATCGGATTTCACGGCGGAAATCTCAAACCTGGTGGAATAAGCATCGCTTATCAGCGGGATTTCCGTGTGGCAGTGCGCTTTCACGTCAATCCGCGCGCGAACGGACACGTTCACGCTCCGCGCCTCTCCGGCGGAACCGGTGCGCGGCTTGACCTCCAGACCAACAATATCCATGTTGACCGTGCCGCTACATCCCTCGGTCACACCTTCTATATCCACAATTTGGCTGATTGGAATGGCGTTTTCCAAGCGTTCCGGCAACCCGTCCTCATCGCCGCAGTAAAGCGTGGTCAGCAGCAGCTCGCCTTTTACAATGACCTTGTTGGAGATGATTTTGCATTCACTGCACACGGCACGTGCGTCACTGCGCAAAATTGAACGGATAGCCTGCTTGCCTTGCCCAACCTCTAATTCGTCGGTAAGGGCGAGGTATTTTTCCGCCCATCCGGTGGTGTTGGTGACAGGAATCAGTTCCTTTTGCATCTGGACACCATCACCGTCCACATCCACCACAACGCCGGTGTTATTGCGGGAATAAACCTTTATATAAACGCTCAGGGCGCCGTGCACGTCAAAGCGGCGCTCGGTTACGGCGCGGCAGTTCATGTAGTCGGTTTTGCACTTCACGCTGACCATGGCGTTATCCGCGCCGCCGCCCAATTCCACAGACCGCGAAAAGCTGACGGAATGCTCGTAACTGCGGATTTCGCCGCCGCCGTCGCAATAGAGCGCGTGGATGTTGGCGGTACCGTCCACGGTGAGACCCGCGCCGGCAACCGTTTTCGAGTTAATCAGCGGGGTCACGCGGCATTTCAAAATCCGGGAAATGTCCGGGCAGTAATCGGGCAGGGTGAACTCTGTATCTATGGGTTGCTCTACGCATTCGTCAAATATCAGCTCATTGACGGCAACTGTCTGCTCCGTGATTTTATACTCCATAATCCAACCGCTCCTTTAATCGCGTTCAATTCTCAAGACAAATATATTCAAGCGCTTAAAGGTTTATTCGGGATTTATTGGAATTATTTCAGCTACAGCAATTCCCCGTACTTCTTCACAAACAGCTTTTTCAGTGACGTCACCAGTACCATATATACCAAAATTGTTCCGGCCAGCCACGCGAAATACACCGGGGGCATGGGCAAAAACTCAAGAGCGGCGCCCAGCGGCGTATAGGGAATAGTGGTTCCGGCGGCAATGCCCAGCGTCGTCAGGATGGTCAGTTGCCACGAGGCGCGGCTCTTGATAAACGGCAGCTTGGGTGTGCGGATCATGTGAATCACCAACGTCTGCGACCACAGCGACTCCACAAACCAGCCCGCGTGGAACAGCGCCATAAACCCCACCTGTACGCCGGTGCCCAGCGAATGGAACGCGCCGCCGAAAACCGCCGGACAAATGATAAAGTACATCAGCAAATACGTCGTAATGTCGAATATAGAGCTGGTCGGCCCAATCCAGAGCATGAATTTGCTGATGGAACTCGCGTCCCATTTGCGGGGGATTTTCAGGTACTCGGCGTCCACGTTGTCCCACGGCACGGTCAGGCAGGAGATGTCATAAATGAGGTTCAAGGCCAAGATATGGATGGGAAGCATGGGCAGGAAGGGCAAAAACGCGCTGGCCGCCAGCACTGAAAACATGTTTCCAAAGTTGGAACTGGCCGTCATTTTAATGTATTTGATGATGTTCGCATAGGTCTTGCGGCCTTCCACGACGCCGTTTTCCAGCACCATTAAATCCTTTTCCAGCAGAATGATATGAGCCGATTCCTTCGCAATATCCACAGCGTTATCCACGGAAATGCCCACATCGGCTTCCTTCATGGCGGCGGCGTCGTTAATACCGTCGCCCATGTACCCCACAACATGCCCGTTTCGGCGAAGCAGCGACACAATCCGCGCCTTTTGGCCGGGGGAGAGCTTGGCAAAAACCGTCACCTTTTCCACCATTTCGGCAAGCTCATCATCGGTCAGCGCCTCTACTTCGCTGCCCAGCATGATATTTTCCACGTCCAGCCCCACCTGACGGCATACGCATTTGGTTACCACGTCATTGTCGCCGGTCAGAATTTTTACACCCACGCCGTGTTCACGGAGCGCAATCAGAGCGCGGTCGGTACTTTCTTTGGGCGGGTCAAGAAACGCCAGATAGCCGATTAACACCATGTCCGCTTCATCAGCCACAGAAAAGCTCCCGGCCGGAGCCTCTGTAGTTTTTTGCGCAATGCCTAAAACCCGCAAGCCATCGTCGTTGTAGCCGGAAACGGTTTGCAAAATCTCATAACGAAGCTCGTCGGTCAGCGGTTCAGGCGGAACCCCTTCATTATATTCGACGTACGTGCAAACCGAAAGCATTTCCTCAATGGCACCCTTGGTAATCATCTTGCGGCGATCGTTTTGGTCGGCGACCACCACGCTCATCCGGCGGCGCATAAAGTCGAACGGAATTTCGTCCACCTTGCGGTAGTTCATCCACAAATCGATCATTTGGGTTTCTGACGCATGGTTGATAATGGCGATATCCATCAGATTTTTGAGTCCCGTTTGGTGAAAGCTGTTTAGAAACGCCTTACGCAGAACCCGGTTATCCTCTTCGCCGTGAATATTCAGGGAATATTCTAAAATGACCCTGTCCTGCGTGAGCGTGCCGGTTTTGTCCGTGCAGAGAATGTCCATCGCGCCGAAATTCTGGATGGAGTTGAGATTTTTCACAATTACCTTGTGCTTAGACATGGCGACAGCGCTTTTGGCGAGGTTGGCGGATACAATCATGGGAAGCATTTCCGGCGTAAGACCCACCGCGACCGACAGCGCGAACAACAGGGCATTTACCCAGCGATCCGGCCCTTCCTTGACTAAACCGTTGACGAGGAACACCAGCGGCACCATAACCATCATAAACCGGATAAGGAGCCACGAAACGGAAGAAATTCCCTTTTCAAAGCTGGTGACGGTTTTACTTAGTCCGAGCTGCCCCGCCACTCTGCCGAGCATGGTGTCGTCGCCCACGGCGATTGCCATTGCGATTGCGGAACCGGAAATCACGTTGCTGCCCATAAACGCCAGGTTATTGTACGCCAGCGGGCTGTTGGAGCCGTTTTGAACCGCCGCGCCGAATTTTTCCACCGGCTCGCTTTCCCCCGTGAGCGAGGACTGGCTGACGAACAAATCCTTCGCCTGCAAAACGCGGACATCTGCGGGCACCATATCTCCGGCGGCCAGATAGATAATATCACCCGCGGCCAGTTCGTCTATGGGGAGTTCCGCCCGCCCGGTATCCGAACGTTGGACGGCGATGGTGGTTTCGACCATTTCGGTCAGCTTTTCCGCCGCCGCGCCGGAACGCGCGTCCTGAATAAAACGCAGTAACCCGCTGATTAACACCATGGCAAGGATAATAATAACCGCCGTATAATCGCGGTCACGGGCTTCTTTGAAGATAACATCCATACACAGGGAAACAAGCACGATTATAAACAACACAACGGTAAATGGGTTGATGAACGCATCGAACAGCTTTTTAAAAAGGGAGTGACCTTTTTGCTTGGTGATCACGTTTTTACCGTAATAATCGCGCATGTTTTCGGCGGTTTCCTCGTCGTACCCGCCGTATGAATTTTCGTACTGCTCAAAGAGCGCTTGCTCTGAAGCCGAAGCCGCGGTAAGCAGGCGGCGCTTCGCTTCGCTGGTTTCATAGTTGATTTTTGTTGCTTTCTTGGCCATTGTTGTCCCTCCTGTTTTATTGTTTACAGGCGGGGCGGAAATAAACTTCCTAAACGAAATCCACAGGCGCGGAAAACGCCTGTGCCCACTCAGATAAAAAGGCACATGCACTTCGTTCAGGCGGGTCGTTTTCCCTGCCCCCGCAGTTGCCGGACTTTCCGTCCACGTTTTCCACCACACTTTCCTTTTTCAGTTGAGAAATGTATTTCCCACTTCGTCGCGAAGCGACACCACCATTCTCAATTCTCAATTCTATTATACGCCGCATTTTTGATAAATGCAAGCATGATCCAACATGTGACCATGCTGGAGCCGCCGTTGGAGATAAATGGTACCGTCACACCGGTTAACGGCAGAATGTCTGTGGAGCCGAACACATTCAGCGCAGTTTGGAACAAGAACATGCAACCCGTCGCTGCGGCCGCCGCGGTAAACTGAACCTTTGACGAAAAACTCCCGCCAAAAACCGCCGGGTAAAGCAAAAGCAAAATACCAAACACGGCGCACAGACCGATGATAAAGCCCCATTCCTCGCAGATCAAGCCGAAAACAAGGTCAGTATCGGCGGCGAAAATGCCGCGGAGCATTCCTTTGCCCGCGCCTAAGCCTAACAGTCCTCCGCCGGCAATGACGATTAACGTTCGCGACTGCTGGTAGCCCTGACCGTCCACGAATTTTTCCAGAAACACGTGCCCCCACGCCTGGAACCGGTTTCGGACATAGGTCTGAGTGAGCACAACCCCAGCCCCGCCAAGCACCGAACCGGCGCCCAGGACCGCCGCGGGAAACGCGCCGAAGGACAGATAAACCGTAACAAGAAAAGTGAGAAAAAGCACCAGTACACCGCCGAAGTCACTAACGCTGGCCAGCAAAGTCATACACACGGCGGTCAGACCGCCTGAAAACAGCAGCCCCCGTTTTTTTGAAAGCCACCGGGCCGGCAGCGCAAGGGCAAAGACGAAAAAGATTTTTGCGAATTCAGAGGGTTGAACAGTCACAAAGCCTAAGTTAATCCACAAGCGCGCGCCGTTGGAAACCGTACCGCAAATTTTGGTGAGCACCAAAAGCAATACCGTCAGGCCGGCGGCCATATACCGGAGCCACATCCACAGGGATGGATTGGCGTTGGAATTTTTCCCCAATGAATCGGGATTTTTCAGCCCAAACCGGAGGGCGGGCAACGCGGCAAGGTACATCGCCATACCGAGCACCGCCGCCGCAAGCTGTTTGTAAAGCGAAACCGGAGAAGCGCTGGCGGTTACGGCAAAGCCCACGGTCAGCAAAAAAAACACCGCAAGTTCAATATGCGGCGGGGAACCGGTAATTTTACGGGTAAGGAGCGCCACCGCCGCCGCCGTCGCAGGCAAAACGGCAAAACAGATCACCGCTGAAAGCCGATATTTTTCCCCCATGTTGAGCGTGACTTCTGCCCCCGCGAGAATTTGGAAAATAAGAAGCATACCCAGCGCCGCGCCAAAAGGCTGAGCTTTTACTTTTTTAGGTTTTTTCTTTTTTCTCCTGGGCGCGGCGGCAGAGCTTGAAAAAATCTCCGGAATTTGGCGGGCAAAGGTAAAACGCACACCGCCCGTTTCAAAGCTTTCGCCGAGCGTGTAAGTTTGAGTCTCGCCGCTTTGCGTGTCCGTGAGACAAAAGCCTCCGTCTTCGCGCAGGGTTAAAAGCGCGTGGCGTTTTCGAGCGGTCCGGCACGGCAAGTCAATGTCGCAGCTTTTGCCGCTGCCCAGCAGGTTTTCCGGGTAATAAAGCGGGAGATATTCGCCGTCCTGGGTTTTTAGGTAGGCTTTCGGGTCACTCTTTTGTTTTCCTCTGAAAAACGCATAGGTCAAAAGCCAAAAAAGGGTAACACCCGTCAGCGGCAGGAGCCAGCGGGCAACGGCAAAGTATATGGCGGCAAAAGATTCCGGCACAGCGGCGCCTCCTTAGGTGACAAGTGACAAGTAACAGCGCTATTATAACGTTGATTCCCATTTGTCAAGTTCTTTCGTATGAATTTTGCGAGGGTTATTAAGCGCGGTAAACCACTTGTCCCGTTTCCAAATGGATATTGTAGCACCAAATCGCTAAAAACGCAAGCAAAATTTTTGCCCTTGTGTGCGCGTGTTGTGCGCGTGTCAATGATGGGTGATTTTTGTTGCGCCTCTAATCAGGCTGTGAATAGTAACCAATAGTTGCCCAGTTTCTTGTTAATTTAAATAAGATGCTTGACAAACCGTAAGCGATGTAGTATGATGGCGCAAAGGGCAGAAAAAGTCAGGGCGTTGGACAGACCTTGAAACGCGAGTAAAAGAAAGGGTGGGTGGTTCCGTTGGACTAAGTCCAGTGGACTAAGATGGTTGGCAAGGTCGGCATAAACCCAAATTGAAAAGGGTTCTGATTATTTTGTTTAAAAAATCCAAGTGTTTTTTTCTTATTGTCATGTTTCTGGCAATGTCTGTTTTTACTTCATCTATTCATTCCGTGGCATCACCGTTGAATGACAGTGCTTTGGCCGGCGCGCCTGTTAACGAGAGTGAGTTTTATGAGAAAGAAATCTCAATCCAAAGTTATGACTGCGCGACAGGCGAAGTCAAAATCAGCAGTGTCCCCAACCTGTTAAGTGCCGAAGAAGTAGAACAAGGTGCCGTTCTTGAATATCCCGCATTACCAGCAGCATTGCGTCCTGGCTGCAAACATTCCGATAAAGGAGGCGGCTATTGTGATTAGAAAAGCTGCGCTTTGCCTGTTCCTTGTTTTCGGCGCGTCTTTTGTTTCCTGCACAACGGACAGCGATTCTTCAAGTGCCTTATATCCTCCGGATATCCCGTCGTCCGAGCAGAGTCGAAATGAATCCGAGTCCGATGTTCAGGCGTACGCCGATACCATGACACTGCGGGTCGAAAAAGCCGAATATCCGGCGGGGGTTAAAGAAGTAACCGCTATTATAGAAAACATAACCGATGAAGAAACCGGTTACGGAGAGGCTTACTCCGTTCAGCTTCTCAGCGGCGGTTCGTGGCAATATCTGACATATAAAGAAGATCATTATTTCATTGGTAGTGCAACTATTCTTCCGGCCAGAGGCACTCATACAAAAACGTTTTCCCTTGAGCGCTTTGACGCGGAAATAAAACCCGGTCGCTACCGCTTAGTCTTCGGAGAAGAGCGTTCTGCAGCGGACTTTATCAATCCGCTTTACGCCGAATTCACCGTCGTTGAGTAGCGGCAAAGCCTGTTCGCCCTACCAGCTTTCCACCTCACCTCACTTTATCATGGCTTAAATAACATTTAAAGCTACTCTAAGGTTTTCCGCTTACTAAGAAAATGGAAATTATGAAGGTTAAATCAACTCCGATTCAATAGATATAACTTTTAAATCATCATCATAAGAAATTTTAAACAAGCAACCATCAACAGTGTAGTGTGAAGAAATTTTAGGAGTATCAACTCGTCCAGTGTAGAGGAATATGTAATCGCCTGTTTCATCAAAATCCCTTATTTCATCAAGTGTTTGCCCAACCTTTATACTCTCAAAATCAGCTTTTTTCTTTAAAAGAGTTTGCTTTTGACTAAACAATTTTTGTTTGTTACCATCAAAAAACGTCAAAAGGATGCTATTGGTACTCCTATAAGCAGCCCTATATCCACCTGTAACTTCTCTTAAACATTGGATAGGATATTGAGAATTTAGTTCTTTCAAACTGGATTTCAAATCGTTAATTTCATTCAGTTGCTCTTCAGAATAAATTTCGGTTAATAATTCTTGAATCGGTTTTCCTTTTTCTGAGATTTTTATCTCCATATCATTACCTCGATTACATGATGTTAACAACAAAGTGAGAATGGCAAGTAATAGTAGTATCTTAATGGGAAATTCCAAAATATATGATTTCGCTATCATAATATTTTTGCCCTCCCAACGTCCATGGTATATTATCAGGTGTCATTCCGAAATCCCACAGAACTGAATCGCCACCAGTTCCATGTTTTTCTGCCCATTGACCAGTGTTTGTTTGCACCATAAAATGATAATCATACGCATAACTACCATCAGCATACATTCCAAAGGGCTTAGTCCCTACCCGCAATGCAATCTTATATTCGTCCTCAAACACCAATGCATCCGGCCCGGAAACTGTTCTTACACTCCTGTTTGATTTTTTCAAATCCTTTGTAACCCCTTTAGCAACACTTTTAGCTTCATTGACTTTTATCGTTGTGTTGCTTTTGTCCCCGGGGTTTGATGCTTTGGATTCTTCCACTGCATATGCATAACAATTAGGTGTATTGCTCCCACCTTTAATATCATTATATGGCTTGGCTGCTCCAACATTTGAAGTTGGAGCAGGTTTGCTTGAACATCCAGATAAGGATGCCACAACCGCCACAACCGCCACAACGGCTAAAATCGCCAAAAACGCGAAAGTGCCTTTCGGGTCGCTCAAATTCACCCAATTGTTATTGCAGTAGGCGTACATGTTAAAGCTTAATACGCCTTGCCCTGTGGTCACCAATCCATCCGCATTCAACCACCTTCCCACCACCGCATCATAATACCTACTTTGGCAATAGTACAGCCCGTCTCCCGGCACCACAACCGCCTGCGTGGTATTAAGGTTGTTTCCAAGGTTGCGTTCGGACGGCAACCCGGTGGTGATCGCCGTGCCCCCGGAGGTGATACTCGTGACCGTGTACCCCGCGCTGGACACC
>JAISRF010000102.1 GCA_031273775.1 Oscillospiraceae bacterium | reverse complement strand
TTAAAACTCCGCCCGCAACCATCCAATATTCCCGTGACATAGCCATATCCGCCGCCGGACCCGCCGTAAACCTGTTGGCTGGCGGAATTTGCGCGGCGCTTTATTATTTTTGGCCGGATTTAACCGGGCGTTCGGGGGCGCCTTTGCAGCCGGAGGCACTGCCGCCTGTCCGGCTTTTGCTGTTTGCCACGGTGAATTTCTGCGTAGCGGGCTTTAACCTGCTACCGGTGCACGGGCTGGACGGCGGGCGGATTTTGCGGCTGATTGCGGAATCCCGGGGGCCGTGTGGCAAAAAAAACGCCGCCGTCACAGTGGTTTCGGCGGCGGCGGTAGGACTGGTACTGGCCATTGGGGTGTGGCTGGCGGCCGGAGGAAAAGGAAATATATCCCTGCTTTTAATGGGTCTGTATCTGCTGATTTTATTCCTGGCTTCACGCAGGAGATAACCACACACCATCACGTAATAAATCCGCTCCCTCCCAATAAACCACACACACACCGGCGCGAAAAATTTTTTACCCTTGAAATGACCGCTTGTATCTGATATAATGGCATTATATTTAGAGATGGGGAGTAATTTTCAATGTCCAAGACCTTTATGGTAGAAACCTCCGCGCGCCATATTCATGTTAGCCAGGCCGATTTGGAAACGCTTTTCGGCAAAGACTACACGCTCACCAATAAAAAGGATTTATCTCAACCCGGCCAGTATGCCTCGGCCGAACGCTTGACTGTGGTCGGCCCTAAAAAAGAAATGACCGGCGTGACCATTTTGGGGCCGATCCGCCCCGCTACCCAGGTGGAAATTTCTCTCACGGACGCGAGGACGCTGGGAATTAACGCCCCCGTGCGTGAATCCGGAGACACCAAAGGGACGCCGGGCTGCAAGCTGGTGGGTCCCGCCGGGGAAGTGGAAATTTCTGAGGGCGTAATCGCCGCTAAACGCCATATACATATGACGTCCGCTGACGCCGCCCTGCTGGGTGTTGCCGACAAGCAGATTGTCAACGTAAAAATCGCCGGGGAAGGCCGTGAAACGGTGTTTGGCGATGTGGTCGTCCGCGTGAATGACAGTTTCGCGTTAGCTATGCATATTGATACCGATGAATCCAACGCCTCTAATGCGTGTCCCGGCATTCAGGGCGAAATTATCTGATTGTTGAGAATTATTGTTTTTTATTGGCGTTTTACGCCAATAAGTTACTAAAGCTAATGGTAACCTTGCGTGAACTCCTTGTTAACGTTTTTTGAATTTCTGAACTCCCCTCTTGATTTTCCGAAATCAATCGGGTACAATGAGTGCGGCTTTGACTTACTTGGCTATAACAGTTTGATTTGGAGTGTGCGTATGATTACATTGGATTCGCGTTATGCGGCGGGCTTTATCGGCGATCACGAGCTTTCCGGGATGGCGGCGCAGGTTTCAGCCGCGGCTCGTACACTGACCGAAAAATCGGGACTTGGCCATGACTTTTTGGGTTGGGTTTCTTTACCCGGCAACTATGACAGGGAGGAATACGCCAGAATTAAGGCGGCGGCGGCAAAAATCATTTCCGACAGCGACGTGTTAATCGTTATCGGAATTGGCGGGTCGTACTTGGGAGCACGAGCCGCCATTGAATTTATTCATTCTCCTAATTATAATCTTACGGCGAAAAAGACGCCGCGGATTTTTTTTGCGGGCAACGGCATTTTCGGTTCGGCTTTAGCGGAATTGCTGGATCTGTGTGAGGGCAAAAACGTTTCGGTGAATGTCATTTCCAAATCCGGCACCACCACCGAGCCGGCCATCGCTTTCCGCATTTTCCGCGAATATTTGGAAAAGCGTTATGGCAGGCAGGAAGCCGCCAAGCGCATTTTTTGCACTACGGACAAGTCCCGCGGGACGCTGAAACAGCTGGCGGATAAAGAAGGTTACGAGAGCTTTGTCATCCCAGATGATGTGGGCGGGCGCTTTTCCGTGCTCACTGCTGTGGGGTTGCTGCCGATTGCCGCTTCCGGCGCGGACATTGATTCAATGATGAAAGGCGCGGCAGACGCAAAAAAAGTCTTCGACGCGGACAATTTAGAAACCAATGACGCTTACCGCTACGCGGCGCTCCGGAATATTCTGCTCCGCAAAGGGAAATCGGTTGAGCTCACCGTGAGCTACGAGCCGCGTTTTGCCATGATGAGCGAATGGTGGAAACAGCTATACGGCGAAAGCGAGGGCAAGGATAACAAAGGGCTTTTCCCCGCTTCTGTCGTTTTTTCTACCGATTTACATTCGCTGGGGCAGTACGTTCAGCAAGGTCAACGCATTTTGTTTGAAACCGTGGTCAATATTGAGGACGCGGGCGGCGGTATATCAATACAAAAAGCTGACGACGATGGCGACGGTCTGAATTTCCTTGTAGGCAGGACGCTCGCCCAAATCAACGAAAAGGCGTTTTTGGGCACCATACTCGCCCACAACGATGGCGGCGTACCCAACTTAGTGATTAACGTGCCGAAAGCGGACGAGTACAACTTGGGTGCATTGGTTTATTTTTACGAACGGGCCTGTGCCATATCGGGTTATTTATTGGGCGTCAACCCCTTTGATCAACCCGGCGTGGAAAGTTACAAAAAGAACATGTTTGCGCTTTTAGGCAAGCCGGGGTATGAAACAGAGCGGGCGAAATTGGAAGCTAGACTGGGCAATTTTCAATTAAAATAACAGGAGATGGTTCATAATGATTTCCCTTATCATCGGCAGCAAAGGGTGCGGCAAAACAAAACGTCTTATCAACGCGGTAAACGCAGCGGCAGACAGTTCCATCGGCGATGTGGTATGCATTGAAAAAGGCAAAAAGCTGCTCTACGACGTCAGTCACAAGGTTCGGCTGATTGATACCGAGGTTTATAATATTCAGGGGTTTGAGGCATTTTTCGGCTTTATTTCCGGCATTTGCGCCACCGACTATGACATCACCGACATTTTCGTGGACGCCACCTTAAAAATCGGCGGCAAGGATTTTGAGGCTTTCGCCGGATTTGTAGAGAAACTCGCTCCCCTTTCGGAAAGTTCCGGAACCACTATTACTTTTACGGTTTCCTGCGAAGAAGACGAAATCCCGGCGGTGGTGTTTGAAAACGCGCAAAAAATCTAACGGACGGGAGATGCCTCCGTCCGGGCGGCAACGGTTCCGTCACGGCGCCGTTATGACGCCGCTTACCGTGCTGGTATTGATTATTTCGTTTTTCGCGGTGTATTTCGCGTCCAAACGGACAGACTCCCGGCGGCAGACGCGCACGTCTTTTGTTATGGGAACAGCGCTGACCCAAACGGTGTACAGCGAAAGCGCCGGTCATAGCCTTGATATCATTACGCGTATAGAGGCTCAGTCGCGGGAGTGGGACAACCGGCTTTCATGGAGGATTGAGGATTCCGAAACGGCACAAATCAACGCGGCGGCGGGCGAGGAAATCGGCCTTGACTCCCGGATTGATTCCGGCCTTTACCGTCAATTTTACAGCCGGAAGCTTTTTCAGGAACTCAGCGCCCTTTTTGAGTATACAAATGGCGCGTTTGACCTAACCGTTTTACCCCTTTCGCGGCTTTGGAACGTGGAATCGGACAATCCGCGAGTGCCGAGCGCGGAGGAAATCGCCGCAGCGAAGGCGCTGGTTGGTTATAATAAAGTGCTGAGTTATAGCGATGCTCTGTTCCTGCCTGAAAAAGGCATGGGGCTGGATTTAGGCGCGGCAGGCAAAGGCGCGGTGCTGGACGGCGCAAATGAAATCTTGCTTGCCGAAGAAGCCGTTTCAATGAGCCAAAAAAACACCGTGGGCGCGGTAGTTTCCTGCGGGGGAAGCATACTGGTTTACGGCGAAAACAACGGCGACCCGTGGAAAATCGGAATCCGTCACCCGCGAAACCCCGGCGAGTTGCTCGGTGACATGGAAATCGGCAAAACCGTCTGCGTTTCCACCTCCGGCGACTACGAAAAATATTTTATAAAAAACGGTGTGCGCTACCACCACATTATAGACGCGGCAACGGGCTACCCCGCCCAAAGCGGCCTGATTTCCGTAACGGTGATTGTGCCCGCCCAAACCTACGTCCCAGGCGCGGCTTATACACCCGATTCTCCCGGCGCAATGTCTGACGCCCTTTCCACCGCCTGTTTCATTCTGGGCAAAGAAAAGAGCCTGCGGT
>JAISRF010000086.1 GCA_031273775.1 Oscillospiraceae bacterium | reverse complement strand
TGACGCGGTGGGCAACCTGACCAAAATAAAAGACCCGGTGGGCAATATCACCGAGAACATATATGACAGTGTTGGCAATAAAATCAAGGTGATTTCACCCCGGAGCGCCGAGGTGGAATACACCTACGACGCGCACGGATTAGTCACATCCATTAAAGACCCGCTGGGCAATTTGACCGCTTACGATGTAGGCTTGAACGGTCTGACCGCTAAAATGACGCTGACAAACGGCGGTGAATACACCTATGCCTATGATGAGCTTAACCGCATTACCAACGTCACCGCGCCGGAGGGGTTGTCCAGAACCTTTGCCTATGACGAAAAAGGCAACCTTGCCGCCGAAACCGATAATTTGGGCAGAACCACCTCTTACCGCTACGACCTCATGCACAGGGTGACGGAAATCATCAATCCCGCGGAGCAGAAAACGTCCTATTCTTATGATGATTTCGGCAACCTTGTATCGGTGATTGACGCAATGAGTGTGTCCACCGGGTATTCTTACGATTTGCTGAACCGCGTTGTGGCGCAGACCGACCCGGAGGGTAAAGTCACACAACTTCAATATGATTTGGCCGGAAACATCACAAGCACCACAAAATCGGGTGGGCGTACCACCACCCTGGCTTATGACGAAGATTATAACCTGACAGCGGTTACCGACCCCATGGGCTACACACGGTCACAGGAGCTTGACGGCGACAACCGCCTTGTAAAAAGCATAGACGCGTTAGGTAACGCGGTGTCTTATCAGTATGACGCGGCGGGGCGGGTTATCAAACAGACCGACGCGAAAAACCAGTCTGTTTTTTTCCAATACGACCCGCACAACAATATTACCAAAGCGACCAACCAGTTGGGCGTGAGTGTTGACTACGGCTATGACCGGATGGACCGGCTGACCTCTGTCGCCGAGCCGGACGGGCGCACCACCTCCTACGCGTATGACAGCGTGGGCAATCTGCTGTCCGTCACCAATGCCAACGGTAAATCCGCTCGTTACACCTACAACCTTGAGGGAAACATGACCTCCATTACCGATGAAAACGGTAAAACGGAAGCCATGACCTATGACCTCGCCGGGCGGCTGAAGTCAATCACCCGCCCTGATAATACCACCGTCTCCTATGACTACAACAAAATAAACAGCCTTGTTTCCAAGACCTATTCGGCGGACGATACGCAGGTGCTGTACGGTTATGATGAGCTTGGCCGCCGCGTGAACATGACCGACACCACCGGCGCCACGTCTTATGAATACGACATCATGGGGCGTATTACCTCTGTAACCGCAACAGACGGCAAGACGGTGAAATATGCCTATGACGGCTGTGACCGGCTTGCTTCCATCGAATATGCAGACGGGCGCGTGGTTGCCTATGAGTACGACCTGAACGACCGCCTGACCGCGGTCAAAGACGGCGAAGAAGTTACGGAATACGCCTATGACGCGCTTGGCCGCATCATATCGGTCAGCCGTCCCAACGGGACGGTTAGCGCCTACCAATATGACGTGACCGGCAACCTCACCCTGATTGAAAACATGGATTCGTCAAACGTGCTCATTTCCAGCTTTGCCTATGACTTCGACGCAAGAGGTTATATTGTCAAGGAAACGGCAAAAAGCCCGGACGGCACGGTTACCCGGAGCTTTACCTACAACGCCAACGGCGAAATCACGCTGTTCCGTGAAAAAGAGGGCTTGAAAACCGCCGAATATAAATACACCTACGACAAATCCGGCAACCGTGTAAAGTTGGAGAAAAAAGGCGTTGCGCGCCCGGAAACGGTGGATTACAAGTACAACAGCGCCAACCAGCTTGTGTCCGAGACCAGTACCGTAACCGGAAAGGCCGAATATGAGTACGACGAAAACGGCAACGTCGTGTCCAAACAGGCAGTCGGCGAGCGGATAATCACCTATGAGTACACGGTGGAAAACCGGCTGAAAGCCGTGCGCGAGGGCGGCGAACTGCTGATGGCCGCCGCGTATGACGGCGACAGCAACCGTATATTCCAGCTTAACCGCAAAGAGGTTGAGCAGTACGTAGTCAAGCCGGATTTGGGCGAAGCCCCGGATGAAGTGACTGCAGGGGAAAAAGGCGACGCGCCGGGTATTGCGAATCCCTATCTGCAAAACGAAGATACAACCCAGCCGGATGAATACGGCAAAATTCCGCAGACCGGCGACCGGAAATCTGTGGGCGATTCCACCACCGGCACCTCCGAAACCCCGGAAACATACAGTTATTACGAAAAGGTATACGCGGACCCGGCAGACACAATCTGGTGGTTCGGCTTCGGGCAGGGCGTCATACAGTATTTCTGCGGCATCAACCAGGCGCTGGCGGCATACCTTTCCGACTGGTTTACCAACGCGTGGGACTACATCACCGGGCAGTACACGCTGGAAATCCACAGCGTGGTCAAACAGCCGGGGTATTCCGAAAAAGACATAGACGCGCTCAAACGCGCAGGGCTTTCCGATGACGACATTTCGACAATCACCGGGCAAACCCCGTCTGAAAGCGGAACACCGAGCGGCGTGAACGATTCCCCTCACGCGCAAAACACCAGCCCGGACAAAGGGTTAAGCAACAAATCCGCTCCAAACCCGGGGCAGGGCTTGACCGACAAGGATGACCAAGCGCCCATTGTCATTCCGGCCAACCCGGATGAAAAGACGCGGTATGACTACGATTTAACCTACTATGTCAATGACGTTAACTTGCAGAACACGCAGGTTTTAATGGAATACGGGCGGCGTGACGAGTTGAAAAGCACCTATGTCTACGGCCTTGACCGCATTTCCAGCGAACGGTTAGCACCCACGCCGGAGCTTCCGGCAGTGGACGGTGACGAGTACACCACGGATTATTACCTCTACGACGGGCGCGGCAGTGTGGCGAATGTGGTATCGCCGACCGCCGACATCCTGCAAAGTTACGCATATGACCCGTTCGGCGGCATGACGGCGGGCGAACCCGCACAAGATTTGGTATACGGCTACAACGCCGAGGAATACAACCCGGCAACAGGTTTGCAGTACCTGCGGGCGCGGTATTATGACGTGGAAACCGGGCGATTTGGCACGGAGGATACATATTTAGGGCAGATTGCCGAACCGTTGACCCTGAACCGGTACGCATACACAACCAACAATCCCGTCATGCAGATTGACCCCAGCGGGCATTTTAGTTTGCTGAGCGGGCTGAAAAGCATTGGAAGTGCCATTTCAAGCGGTGCAAAAGCTGTTGGCGGTGCTATTGTTGATGGCGCGAAAGCTGTTGGAAATACCATTGTTAACGGTGCCAATTGGGTTAATAACAATGTGATTCAGCCCGGCATTAGTGTTGCAAAGGATGGGTTGAACTGGTTAAACAACACCATTATTCAACCCGGTATTCAATGGGCGAATAATACATTTGTAAAACCTGTAACCGATTTTCTTGGCAATGGGTTGAATAAACTTATCTCAACCGGCAAGCAAGTATGGAATTCAGCAACAGGAGCATTGATTAGCTTTGCAAAAGATCCTGTCGGATATACAAAGCAGGTAACTGCCAATGTACGCAAGGAAATAGAAAAATTTGTTTGTAGCACGGCAGAGTTCTTAAAACCAGTAACTGACTGGGTAACAAACACTTGGGACGCGTTCGCTCAAGACCCCGCTGGGTCTATAAATGATATAGCATCACAGGTTGTTGATTTTGGAGGACAGGTTGCCAATACGCCCGAGTTTGGCTGGCTGATAGAAAAAGTCATAGGAATATCGAACGACCCCTTGGGTGCATGGGAAAAAATATTGGGTATTCCGGTGAGCGGCATATGGGATAATACGTTAGGCGCTTTATTGGGCAATCTATTGGGAATGCCATCGGGTATTCCGTTGGGTATTCCGTTAGGTAAGCTTTGGACGCAAAACGATTGGATTGGGGCGCAGGAAGTAATCGGTTTAGCAATAGGTGCAAGGCGGGATGGTGACGGAGTGTACCATATAGACCAGGATTACTGGCAGAGTTGGAAGCCAATAGGGTACAATGATGGATATGATAATGTGTTTCATGCGGCAATCGGTGTCACCGGAAGTTCAATGGACAAGTACAAATCGGCAGAATTTACGGTTGATGGGAAAACCTATATGCTTTGGTCGTGGAAAGGCAGCTACATGAATATTGGCGCGGGGGCTGAAACGGGTATCTATGAAAAGTATTCGGATACGCATTGGCTGACCGCTCCTGAAAAATCCGCTAATATGGAGTTACTATTAGACATGAATGGCAGCCAGCTTTATGATTATAAACCATCGGAAGCTGAAGACCGGTCTGAAAATCAAAAGCAGTGGTGGATTACCGGATTTGATTCCAAAACAGCGATGCAGACTGTTCACGCCTCTGACTTGACGGCCACAACCATAATTGATTTCAAGACGATGGACAATGGCATCAATATGTATAATGCGTTTAGAGATGCATCATTGGCATACGATAAAAATTTATGGGCGTTTGACGACACAAATTTTATAGCTATTCTAAGATGGGAGGCTGAGAAATAGTGAAAAAATATATATGTATAATAGGAGCGTTTTTTATAATGTTTAGTTTAAGTGGTTGTTTTTCGTCCTTTGGAAACCGAATAGATATACTCAATAAAGAAACGAAAACCGAGAAACAATTTATTAAGGAAACAGAAACACAAATACTTGATGCGATTAAAAATAACGACAGAGGAACATTGAAAAGTGTTTTCTCTCAAAAAGCCCTATCTGAAGCTAAGGATTTAGAAATTGGTTTAGACTACCTATTTTCTCTTTATCAAGGAGAGTTTTTGGAAATCACAAATAGAAATCATGGTGTTTTTGACCATTTGGGAACCCCGGGAAGAACAAAGGAGATTAGCGCTTATTGCATTTTCCAAACTGATAAAAAAACATATATATTAAATTATGATTTTTGGCCGATTCAAGAAGCTGATTCTTCTGCAAAAGGGGTTTATACTATAAGACTTCGTGAATACTTTGAAGGCATTACAGGAAAAGATTATGGCCGTGCCGGGATTTATCATCCTGAATGGGATGAAAATAGCTAATAAGAAAATTCATATGTCTTTTTTACGATAGGTAATTTATTCTTAAATATAAAAACCCGATTTTTGAAAGAAGGATTGTTATGAGTTTTGTACCCATGTATGGCAGAGACGAAATTTTTTCTAAGATTGCCGTCGGAGAGTTCGACTTCTACTGATTCCAATGTGGGTGTTACGATTGATTTTTCATCAAATTTAGATATGTGGGATAGCTTTTCTGAGAAGTATAAGGAAAACAAATTTTGGCGATTTAATGAAACTTCTCATGTCGCAACATACATATGGGAGGCTGGAAAATGAGCATGAAGAAATTTATTTGTATGCTTGGAGTGTTAATTTTGATATTTAATTTAGGTGGATGCTCTTTCTTAATTCGTAATTCATTGCAGTCACAAAGCCGACCCACAGAAGCAGATGCGAAAAAGTTAGTAGAATCCATGACACAAAATGTTTTGAATGCACTTGATGAAAAAAATGCCGAAAAGTTGGAAAACTCATTTTCAAAAAAAGCATTTGTAGAATCTAATGATATGGACAAAGGTGCATATTACACTGTCAATTTGTTTTGCGGATCCAACGCTGTAATAGACAAGGACGGCACCTCCTATCGGGAATACACTGAAAAAGGAAAAATCAAAAGAACAGCTAATGCATTTTATATTGTAAGAACAGATCAAGGCCAATTTTCAATTTATTTTGAATATTGTTTTTTTAGTGATTTTTCACCCGACGATGTTGGTATTTACTCTTTTAAATTGACAGACTACGAAAAAGCAAAGGATATTGAAGATTTTGACTATCAGAATAGGAGTGATCGTGCCGGTATATACCATCCGGGATGGGACGAAGAAGTGATAGGCGAATCCGAATGAAAAAACATTTGTGTTTCATTGGAGTGTTACTATTACTGTTCAACATAAGCGGATGTGCGCGTGATTCTTGGACAGATAAGCTTGAACGTGATGATATTATTAGTCCGCTTGTGGGTGAGGACAGCGCACAGGAATACT
>JAISRF010000036.1 GCA_031273775.1 Oscillospiraceae bacterium | reverse complement strand
CTTTTAGACCATATTCACAAGAAACCCAAACAGCTTTCCGGCGGTCAAATGCAACGGGTGGCCATTGCCCGCGCGCTGGTCAACGACCCAGAAATCCTGCTTTGCGACGAACCCACCGGCGCGCTGGACACGGTGACCAGCGTACAGATTATGGATCTGATTAAAGTCATTTCCAAAGAACGGTTGGTCATTGTCGTCACCCACAACCCGGAACTGGCCGAGCAGTATGCCGACCGTATTATCAAGTTTTCTGACGGTCAGATTGTGTCCGATTCCAACCCTTATGAGGAGCAGGCTCGGGAAAGCGGCTTTTCCCTGAAAAAGACCAGCATGAGTTTTCTTACCGCCCTGCGTCTCTCGTTTAATAACATACGCACCAAAATCGGGCGCACGTCGCTTACCGCGTTCGCTTCGTCAATCGGCATCATCGGAATCGCTCTGATATTAAGTCTTTCCACCGGATTGAAGCTGCAAATCGACAAAATCCAGTCGGATTTTATGACAGAGTACCCCATTGTGGTTATGGCAAACTCCATGAGTGTTGATCGGGACACGATTTCGGAGCTTGCGGAGAGTGAGAAGCAAGCGGAATTTGCCGATACGGACAGCATAATCGTTCACGACCCGGATAAAAACAGCATTATGCACAAAAACGAGCTTTCTCAGGAATATCTTGATTACGTCGAAAAGGTTGACTCCGAACTTTGTAACGAGCTTGGACTGGTTCGCACAGTCAGCCTGAATATGCTGCGAATCGGCGAAAGCGGAATGCCGGTTCCGGTTGTTTCCGGCGTCAATATGATTATGGCGTCATCCTCCGGTATGGGTGGCGGCGTGTCGGTTTCGGTAAATACCAACCTTTATTCCTACCCCATTCATTTGAACAAAGACGGCAAAACCTTCTTGGAATCGAATTATGATTTGCTTTCCGGTTCATATCCCGGCGGCAAAACCGATATGCTTATTGTAACCGATACCCGCAACCGTGTGCCGCTTTCGGTGATGAAATGCCTGGGCTTCACCGCCGAAGACGGCGAAGAGATTTTGCTCTCCGATTTGGTCGGTATGGAGTTCCGCATGGTTACAAACGATGATTATTACGCCGAACAGCCCGGAGGGATGTTTTTGCCCGGGACAAATTACCGGGAAATGTACGACTCCGAAAACAGCGTAACACTGCGCATTTCCGGCATTATCCGTCCCAATAAAGATTCCGCCAGCGTTTTGCTTATGACAAATGGTTTGGTGTACAGCGACGAATTGGCGGCGGAGGCTGTGGAACGGGAAGCGAATTCCGCCGTGGTAAAGGCACAGAAAGAATCGGATAGCAGCGTTTTTAGCGGCAAACCATTTACAAGCGAGGACGCGAAAAAGGAAATGCTGATGGCGATAGGCGGTAGCGTTACGCCCCATGCGATTTGCCTTTACCCCGCCGATTTCGGCAGCAAGGGCAGTCTGCTGGAATATCTTGACGGATACAATACCGACCGGCCGCGTGCCGAGCAGGTAGATTATATTGACATGGCTTCCGTCATAACAAGTGTTTTGGGCACTTTTGTGGACGGCATATCTTATGTTCTAATCGCCTTTGCCGCCGTCTCGCTGGTGGTCAGCCTGATTATGATCGGTATTATCACCTACACGTCGGTTCTGGAGCGCACCAAGGAAATCGGCATCTTAAAAGCGCTGGGCGCGCGCAAAAAGGATGTTACCCGCGTGTTCGATGCCGAAACCTGCATTTTGGGCATACTCTCCGGGGTGCTGGGCGTGTTGATCGCCTGGCTGCTTACCTTCCCCGCGAACGCCATTATAGAAGCTGTTGCAGACCTGAAAAATGTAGCGCAATTGCAACCGCTCCACGCGTTGACCCTTGTAATCGTCTCCACACTGCTGACCATGCTGGGCGGGCATCTTCCGGCTCGCATGGCTTCCAAAAAGGATGCGGTGGAAGCGTTAAGAAGCGAGTAGGGGAGAGGGGTCAAACCCTCCCGATATAGGGGCGGCTATCTGCCGTCTGTGGCATGAGCGGTCAACCCGCCCGGGGAAATAATATGTTCGGATATATTCGGGTCTGCAAGCCGGAATTAAAAGTTAAGGACTTTGAAACCTACAAGGCGGTTTATTGCTCCCTCTGCCGGGAAATGGGTAAAAAGTACGGTCGCTTAACCCGGTTTGCGCTCAGTTATGATTTTGCCTTTCTCGCGCTTTTGCGGATGTCTCTGGCTGAAGAGCATGCCGGCTTTGCAAAAGGACGTTGCGTGTTCAATCCCCTGAAAAAATGCAAGTACGCAATCTCCTGTCCGGAACTTTCCTTTTCCGCGTCCGCCGCCGTTTTGCTGGTATATTATAAATTGTTGGACGACATTGCGGACGGCGGATTTGTTAAACGTCTGATCGCCCGCCTTGCGCTTATTCCGTTTGTGTTTGCCCGTAAAAAGGCTTTAAGGGCGCATCCGGAAACAGATTTGATTATTGCTAACGCTATAACCGGGCAGCAGAAAGTGGAAGCGGACAAAGTTTCCGGCGCGGACGCGGCGGCGGAACCGACGGCAAAGCTGCTGCAAAGCCTGTTTTCACTAAACACGACCGATGAACAGACTAAACGCGTACTGGAGCGGCTGGGATACTGTTTGGGCAAGTGGATATACCTTGCGGACGCCGCCGATGATTTAGAAAAAGACCTGAAACACGGGAACTTCAATCCATTTGCCAATGAAGCGGGTCAATCGGCTAACATCACCCCCGGCGATAAACCGGCCATTGAAGCGGCACGTGAGCGAGCTCGGGGCACAATGAATTTGTGCGCATATGAAGCCGGGCTTGCGCTGGAACTGTTACCGGTGAAACGCTTTGGGGAAATTTTAAAAAACGTTATTTATTCCGGATGCGACAGAAGAATTGAGAATTGAGAATTGCGTTGTCGCTCCGCGATGAAGTATGGTTTGACGTTTCCAATTCATAGGCAATACAAAATAAACTTACCGCGACAATATATTCATTCTCAATTGCAACCGACCGAAGGGAAGAAAACACATGGCTGACCCGTATGAAATTTTGGGCGTGGGGCGGGACGCAACCGATGACCAGATAAAGCAAGCGTACCGTGAAAAGGCGCGAAAATATCACCCGGATAACTACGACGGCAACCCTCTGTCGGATTTGGCCGCCGAAAAAATGCAGGAAATCAACGATGCTTACGACCGCGTGATGAACGAGCGCCGGGGAGGAAACACGTATTTCAGTGGGTACGAACCCCAGCGTGACAGCAATTTCAAGGACATCCGCGCGTTGGTTTCGCAGGGACGGCTGGAAGAAGCTCAGGAACTGCTGGACGGCGTACCCATCTCCCGGCGTGACGGTGAATGGCACTTCTTAAACGGAAGCGTGCTCTACCGTCGCGGCTGGTTTGACGATGCATACGCTAGCTTTTGCGCAGCCTGCCGCCACAACCCCCAAAATGAGGAATCCCGCGCCGCGCTGAATCAGTTGGAGCGTCAGCGGCGGGGCGGTTTCGGAACCGGCAGGGGAG
>JAISRF010000222.1 GCA_031273775.1 Oscillospiraceae bacterium | reverse complement strand
GGGAATTTGCGGCCAGCCCTTTTGCTGTTCCCGGTTTTTGGACGAATTTCAACCGGTATCCATCAAAATGGCAAAAGAGCAAGGGTTGTCGTTGAATCCGGTGAAGATTTCCGGCACCTGCGGTAGGCTGATGTGTTGCCTGAAATATGAGCAGGACGCATATGAACACCTGCTTAAAATCACACCTAAAACAGGCGCGCTGGTCAAGGCGCCTGATGGTAAAGGGCATGTGGTGGACGCGAATATGCTTACGGGCGCGGTTAAGGTACAGCTGAACGATGAAATGGTGCCTCGTGTTTACGCTCGTAACGATATCAAGGTCATCCGCGATGGGCATATAAAGGTGGAAAAAAGCGAAAAAGAAGCTTTTAAGGGCCTGGAAAAATGAAGCTAAATGTTGATGCCATCGGCAAAAAAAAAGTCACTGTCAGCGAAGACGCGTTCTTTGCCCGCCTTGCCAGCAATTTGAAATGGCTCCGCGGCGCGTATGGTCTGAACCAGCAGACGGTGGCCGATTATTTGGGCGTTGACCGTTCGGCATATTGTTTTTATGAAACACAAAAATGTCGTCCGTCCGTTTTTACGTTAAAGCGGCTCGCGGATTTTTACGAGCTTGGAATGGATGATTTGACTATCAAAGATTTGAGCGAAAGCAGCTTTTAGTTTTATTGAAAGTTGAGAATTAAAAATTGAAAGTTCATATGAGAATATTATTCACGTCCGTCTTGGCCTTTTGCGTGTTGCTTTCTTTGTCGGTTGGCTGCAAAGAGGGGACAGGAGAGCCCAGTGCCGATTTCCCCGTTAAAATTGGAAGCGTTACCATTGGGAGCGCTCCACAAAAGGTGGTGTCGCTTTCCCCGTCTGTCACCGAAGTCATATATACGCTGGGGGCATACGCGCGGCTCTGCGGGGTGTCCGATTACTGCGAAATCCCGGAGGATGGGTCGGCTTTACCACGGCTTGGTACGCAGATTAACCCGGACACGGATAAAGTGATTGCTTTGGGTGCGGATTTGGTGCTTTCCGGCGGCGATCTTCCGCAGGACGCTTTGGAGCGTCTGGCGGTTCAGAAAATTAATGTGCTGATTGTGCCGCCGGTCAGCAGTCTTGATTTTGAGCGGGTTTTAATGGGCGTCTCCGCAGTGCTTTCGGGTAACCTCACCGGCGCCCAGAATGCCCGGATGACAGCCCAGCGCCTGAATGCGTCGATTGATGCCGTGATCGCCGAAATTGAGAATCCGGTTGTTTCCGCCGTTTTGTTTTTGCCCGGCGGCGCGGTCGCAACCGGCGATACATACGCCGGCAGTCTGCTTGCGCGAGCCATGGCGGTAAACATTGCCGCGAACGCTTCCGGTTACCAAATGACGCGGGAAGAAGTTGCGCGGGCAGCGCCGGAAGTGATTATCTGCCCCGCCAACGAGACTATGGTATACAAAACCGCGCCGGATCTGAAGGAAACCCCGGCCGTGAAAAACGGCGCGGTGTATGGCGTAAATACAATTTTGTTCGAGCGTCAGGGTGAACGGGCGGTGGAAGCGGTAAAAACGCTCGCGGATTTGATGTACAAAGAAACGCAGTCCTCAAGTACGGAAATCTCAAACCCGTAACCAGTTTTTTTGCAACAACGGTGAAATGTGCTTATAAACCAGCAACGTCAGCACGGAAACGATGATTCCTTTCACCAGATTGAAAGGGACAACGCCCAATAAGATTAAGTCCATTGGCTGCGCGTGTAAAAAGAGCGGAAAAAACACGAAATAGTTGAACAACGCGCCTGCCAGCGCCATGATTGACGTTCCGGCCAGCATTCCAACCAGCGCGCCGGAAAAGGCGCGCTTTTTGCTGTAGATTAGGCCGGACGGCAGTACCAGTGCGGTTCCAACGGTAAAATTAGCCAGTTCACCCACAAAGCCTGTGGTGGATGCCAGCAGGTGAAACAAATTTTTTACCAGTACTACCGAAATTCCCGCCACGGGTCCGAAGGCGAATGCCGCAATGAGCGCCGGGAAATCAGAAAAATCAAATTTCAGAAAGTTTGGTAAAAGCGGAAGCGGAAACTCCAATACAAACATTAGAACTGTAGAGAGCGCCGAAAGCAGTGCCGTAAGTACCATTTTGTTTAAATGTTTTTTCATCATGAACCTCCAAAATTTAAATATAACCGCAAAAAACCGCCCTGTGAAAACACATGGGGCGGTGCTTTTTGTGCGCACAAAAAACTTTTATCATCCGGACTGTACCGTCGGTTCCGGAATCTAACCGGAATCAACCTTATGCAATCTGCCAAGGCTCGCGGACTTATCGACAAAACGCCGCTTTACCGCCGGTGGGGAATTTCACCCCGCCCCAAAGTTTCTGTAACACATTATAAAAGCAAACAACGCCGCTGTCAACAGCTAATTTATTAAGATTGGGAAAATGGGGAAACTTAAATAAAAATCTCGACCTGTGCGGTTGAAACACAAGTGAATAGATAGACCGTTTTTTTGAGGCGCTATTATTGGCACGTGTTGCTTAAGTGGCTGTGTAAAAATAAGTTGTTCAATCATTCGGTTTTTATCATGTAATTCCAACTGCCAAACGGCTCGAATTTGGTGATTGGCATTGCTTTGAATTGCTCTAATGTGTACGACATT
>JAISRF010000213.1 GCA_031273775.1 Oscillospiraceae bacterium | reverse complement strand
TGCTCTTCCGATCTTCTCTTTCGATGTTACGGACTGCGGCGTGAACGAGTGGGTGTCCTTTGCCGTTCTGCGCGAAATTCTGGACGAGTTCACCGGGGAAGATGAAATCCGTGAGGCGCTCAAAGCCCGCTTGAATGAATTGATTCCCAAGCACATTACCAAGCAGGATATTTTCGCCTCTGTTAACTACCTCCACGGCCTTCCCCACGGGGTGGGCAACGTGGACGATATTGACCATCTGGGCAACCGCCGGATCCGTTCCGTGGGCGAGCTTTTGCAGAATCAGTTTCGGATCGGGTTCTCCCGCATGGAGCGCGTCATCCGCGAAAAAATGACGTTGCAGGCGCAGGATATGGACGTGATTACGCCGCAGACGCTTATAAATATTCGACCGGTGGTAGCGGCGATTAAGGAATTTTTTGGCTCGTCGCCGCTGTCCCAGTTCATGGATCAGACCAACCCGCTGGGTGAGTTGACGCACAAGCGCCGCCTGTCGGCACTCGGCCCCGGCGGTCTGTCCCGCGACCGCGCCGGGTTTGAGGTTCGTGATGTTCACTACACTCACTACGGTCGTATGTGCCCCATTGAAACTCCCGAAGGCCCCAACATCGGCCTGATTTCTTATCTGGCTACTTTCGCTAAAATCAACAAATACGGCTTTATTGAGGCGCCTTTCCGCCGTGTGGACAAAGACACCGGAGTGGTTCTGGACGACGTGGTTTATATGACCGCCGACGTTGAGGATGATTTTGTGGTGGCGCAGGCCAACGAACCCCTGGACGCAGAGGGACGGTTCGCCCGGAACAAGGTTAACGCCAGATTTCGGGATGAGTTTTTGGAAGTGGAAAGCGAGCGGGCGGAGTTTATGGATGTTTCCCCGAAAATGGTGGTCTCGGTCGCCACTTCCATGATTCCCTTCCTTGAAAACGATGACGCCAACCGTGCTCTGATGGGTTCCAACATGCAGAAACAGGCGGTTCCGCTCCTCAAAACCGAGTCACCCATTGTGGGTACCGGCATGGAATACAAGGCGGCGGTCGATTCCGGCGTGGTCGTGGTAGCAAAACGCGCGGGTGAAGTCGCCAGGGTCACCGCCTGCGAGGTGATTATAGACTGCGGCAATGACGAAACCGATGAATACCAGCTCATCAAATTCCTACGCTCCAATCAGGGCACCTGTATCAATCAGCGGCCTATTGTCACGCCGGGGCAAATGGTGGAGGCGGGCGAAGTAATCGCGGATGGGCCTGCCACCAGTGACGGCGAAATCTCTTTGGGTAAAAACGTTCTTGTCGGGTTTATGACGTGGGAGGGCTATAACTACGAGGACGCCATTCTCATCAACGAAAAAATCGTCCGGGATGACATGTTCACTTCCATTCATATTGAGGAGTACGAGCTGGAAGCCCGTGACACAAAATTGGGCGCGGAGGAAATCACGCGCGATATTCCCAACGTGGGCGAGGACGCCCTCCGCGATTTGGATGAGCGCGGCATTATCCGCGTGGGCGCGGAAGTCCGTTCAGGAGACATTCTCGTCGGCAAGGTCACGCCCAAGGGCGAAACCGAGCTGACCGCCGAAGAGCGCCTGCTCCGTGCCATTTTCGGCGAAAAAGCCCGAGAGGTGCGCGACACGTCGCTCCGTGTGCCCCACGGTGAATACGGCACCATTGTGGATGTGAAAGTGTTTACCCGCGAAAATTCCAACGAACTCAATCCCGGTGTAAATATGGTAGTGCGGTGTTACATTGCCCAGAAGCGCAAAATCTCCGTGGGCGACAAAATGGCGGGACGCCACGGCAACAAGGGTGTTGTTTCCCGCATTTTGCCCATGGAAGACATGCCTTTTCTGGCGGACGGAACTCCGCTGGACATTGTGCTGAATCCTCTGGGCGTGCCCAGCCGAATGAATATCGGACAAGTGTTGGAGGTGCATTTAGGATACGCAGCACGCGCTTTAGGCTGGAAGATTATGACCCCCGTATTCGACGGCGCGCACGAAAGTGATATACGCGAAGCTTTCCGCGAGGCGGGAATCGATGAAAACGGTAAAATTACCCTTTATGACGGACGGACAGGCAGACCGTTTGACAACCCTGTAACCGTTGGGTATATGTACTTCTTAAAGCTTCACCACCTGGTTGACGATAAAATCCACGCTCGTTCCACCGGCCCATATTCGCTGGTTACGCAGCAGCCCTTAGGCGGGAAGGCGCAGTTCGGCGGCCAGCGGTTCGGGGAAATGGAAGTATGGGCGCTGGAAGCTTACGGCGCGGCATACACCCTGCAGGAAATCCTCACCGTCAAATCGGACGATGTGGTCGGTCGCGTCAAGACATATGAAGCCATCGTCAAGGGACAGAACGTACCCAAACCCGGTATTCCCGAAAGCTTCAAGGTGCTCATTAAAGAATTGCAGTCGCTGGGTCTGGACGTAAAGGTGCTTGACAAGGATAACGAGGAAATTGACCTGAAACAGACCTTTGACGATGACGACATCGGCCTGAACATTCCCGAACCGGAAGTTCTGCCCGATGAAATGCTTCAAGTCGATGCCATTCCCGCGTTCGGGGTATCCGATGACGAACTGAGTGAGGAAGGCGACGGTGAAGACGGCGACGAACCGGACATTCTGGAACTGGGACCGGCTGAATTGGACGACGATTTGATTTTGGACGAATAGGGAGGTCAACCCCCGCCGCCTGCGCACGACACCACTTTCCCGCGGGAAAGGAGCAAGGAAAATCCTCTTTTTTGCGCGCGAATGGGGTGCCTGCAAGGCAGGTGGGGGTTGTCCCGCGGCGTTGCGGACAGATCACGTGTCTGCCCGAGGTTGATAAATATGTAGGGGCAGGCTCTGTGTCTGCTCGGAATTAAGCGGAGGGAAATCGTTTAATGGAATTTAACGAATTTGAATCAATTAAAATAGGTCTTGCGTCCCCGGAGCAAATCCGGAGCTGGTCCCACGGTGAGGTTAAAAAGCCCGAAACCATTAATTACCGGACTCTAAAGCCGGAGCGTGACGGGTTGTTTTGCGAACGCATTTTCGGGCCGCAGAAGGATTGGGAATGCCATTGCGGGAAATATAAGCGGATCCGTTACAAAGGAAAAATATGCGACCGATGCGGCGTGGAAATCACCCGTTCCAAGGTTCGCCGCGAGCGCATGGGCAGCATTGAGCTGGCTGTGCCGGTTTCCCATATCTGGTACTACAAAGCCATCCCCTCCCGCATGGGGCTGATTTTGGATGTTTCCCCCCGCCTTTTGGAGCAGGTGCTGTATTTTTCACAGTATATCGTGACCGACCCCGGGGACACGCCGCTGGTGAAAAAGCAGCTTCTTAATGAAAGACAGTATCGCGACATGCGCGAAAAATACGAGGACGATTTCAAAGCCGGTATGGGCGCGGAGGCCATTAAGGTGCTTCTGGAAGAAATTGACCTTGAAAAGATGAGCGCAGAATTAAAAGAAGAACTTGAAACCGCCACCGGGCAAAAGCACGTGCGGTTTCTTAAAAGGCTGGAGGTTGTGGAGGCTTTCCGGCTTTCCGGCAACCGCCCCGAATGGATGATTATGGATGTTCTGCCCGTTATTCCGCCAGATTTGCGCCCCATGGTGCAGTTGGACGGCGGGCGTTTCGCCACCTCCGACCTAAACGACCTTTACCGCCGCGTGATTAACCGCAACAACCGCCTGAAAAGGCTGCTGGAGCTGGGCGCGCCGGACATTATTGTCCGCAACGAAAAGCGTATGCTCCAGGAAGCCGTGGACGCGTTAATAGACAACGGTCGTCGCGGTCGCGCCGTCACCGGCCCTAACAACCGCGCGTTAAAATCCCTTTCGGATATGTTAAAGGGTAAGCAGGGGCGGTTTCGTCAGAACCTTCTGGGCAAGCGCGTGGACTATTCCGGGCGTTCCGTTATTGTCGTCGGGCCTGAATTAAAGATTTACCAGTGCGGTTTGCCAAAGGAGATGGCGCTGGAACTCTTCAAGCCGTTTGTTATGAAACGGCTTGTGGAAACCGGCGCGGCGGGGAACATCAAATCCGCCCGCAAAATGGTTGAGCGCTCCCGCGATGAGGTTTGGGACGCCCTGGAGATCGTCATCGCTGACCACACCGTGCTGTTAAACCGCGCTCCCACTCTGCACCGTTTGGGGATCCAGGCCTTCGAGCCGGTTTTGGTGGAAGGCCGCGCGCTCAAACTGCACCCGCTGGTTTGCACCGCGTATAACGCTGACTTTGATGGCGACCAGATGGCGGTTCACGTGCCACTGTCCGCCGAAGCCCAGGCCGAAGCGCGTTTTCTCATGCTTGCGGCAAACAACCTGCTTAAGCCTTCCGACGGCAAACCGGTAACCGTCCCCACGCAGGATATGGTGCTCGGTTCGTATTACCTGACGCTGGTGGATCCAGAAGGAGAGGGAGCGGGCAAGGTGTTCCGCGACAAAAACGAGGCGATTATGGCCTATGAGGAAAAAGCGGTCAATTTACACGCCCCAATCAAAATCCGTCTGACCGGCGAGAATGCTCAGGGCGAAAAAATCGCGCGGATAGTGGAAACCACCGTGGGCTTCCTGCTCTTTAACGAGGCCATTCCACAGGATTTGGGAACTGTTGACCGCACCGTCCCCGGTCATGAGCTGGATTTTGAAATCGGTATTTGGCGGGGAACCGGCGAGAATCGCCAGTATAATAAAATCGACAAAAGCCAGCTTTCAAAAATTATTGACCGTTGCATTAAAAAATACGGTACGAGCAAAGCGGCGCTGGTGTTGGACAAAATTAAATCCACCGGCTTCAAATACTCTACGCAGGGTGCCATTACCATCGCCGTTTCGGACGCCGTCATCCCCCCGAAAAAGGCGCGGTTAATTGAGGAAGCAGAAGAGAATATCGACGTTGTGACCCGCCAGTACCGCCGCGGTCTCATTTCCAACGATGAGCGTTACCGTCTGGTCATTGAAATTTGGGAAAAAACCGCCGCCGAGGTTTCGGACGCTTTGCGCGACAACCTGCACGAGCGCAATCCTATCTTTATGATGGCGGATTCCGGCGCGCGCGGCAGCATGAACCAAATCCGCCAGTTGGCCGGTATGCGCGGCCTGATTTCCAACACCTCCGGCCGGACGATTGAGGTTCCCATCCGCGCCAATTACCGCGAGGGTCTGAATGTTTTGGAATACTTCATCTCCAGCCGCGGCGCGCGGAAGGGCTTGGCCGATACGGCGCTGCGAACCGCCGACTCCGGCTACCTTACCCGCCGACTGGTGGATGTTTCTCAGGATGTGATTATCCACGAGCATGACTGCGGCATGACTCAGGGACTTGAGGTTTACGCCATTATGGAAGGGAAGCAGTTAATTGAGCCGTTCTATGACCGTCTGGTTGGGCGGTATTTGGCGGAACCGGTTGTCCACCCCGAAACCGGCGAGGTATTAGTGTCCACCGACGAAATGATTACCGATGCCGATGCCGCCCGGATCGTGGCCGCCGGCGTGACTCGCGCCCGTATCCGTTCAATTTTAAGCTGCAAATCGAAAAAAGGTGTTTGCGTCAAGTGCTACGGCTCCAATCTGGCTACCTCCCACCCTGTCACAGTGGGTGAAGCGGTCGGCATTATCGCCGCGCAATCTATCGGTGAGCCGGGCACACAGTTAACCATGCGCACCTTCCACACCGGAGGTATCGCGTCCGCAGAGGATATTACGCAGGGTCTGCCACGCGTCGAGGAACTGTTCGAGGCTCGCAAACCCAAGCGCGCCGCATATATCAGCGAGATTGAGGGTGTGGCGCGGATTCAGGAGGTCAAGCGTAGCCGCGAGATTGTGGTCACCAACGAAGAAACCGCCGAGGAGTGCAAATACGCCATACCCTACGGCTACCGAATTACCGTCAACGACGGAGACACCGTGCGTAAGGCGGATACCCTGACCGAAGGCGCGGTCAATCCGCATGACATTCTGGCCGTCAAAGGCCCGGAAGCCGTG
>JAISRF010000187.1 GCA_031273775.1 Oscillospiraceae bacterium | reverse complement strand
CGGAAATGACACGGGAGGAAAAACGCGCACTGATCCAAAAGGTGATCGTAACCGAAAGAAGCCGGAGCGAAATCCCCGTCGTTTTTCTCATCGACGCGTTTGACCATCAAAATATCAGCCCGGAACTGACGGAGTGTGTAGAATTGGCGCGGGAAGCATTTCCTGATGCTTCGGTCAAATTTGTGAACCTTGAAGAAATGGGCAAAGAACTGGAGCAGTACCGGGCGCTTATGCCTCAAAAAACGGGCGAATTGATTTCCCCGGTCAAGGACAAAACCTTTTATAACAATCGCATTCCGCACACCCTGTCGAGCCGGTATGATCTCAAACACCAAAATGCTCTGTGCCAGACAATGCTTGAAAAATGGGCTGATCCATTGACTGTGGTCTGTTCTTTTACCGACACCCCGATTCGGAAAGCCTATTCTGATCAGGCTTGGAAATGGCTGATGCAAAATCACCCGCACGATTCCATCTGCGGATGCTCCATTGAGCAGGTGCACACCGACATGAAATACCGGTTTGATCAGGTGCGGGAAATCGGCTATGAAATCTGCTCCCACGGTCTGGAAACCCTGACCGACACCTTCCCGAAGGATCACAAATCTCAGACCCGGCTTTTATCTATCGCCAATCCGCTCCCTTACCCTGTTGACAATGTGATAACCGTTGAGTTATACTTTCATTTGGATTACCCCGAACAATTTAGCGAGCCATTCGGTTATGAATCCAAAAACTGCTTCAAAATTTTGAGCGCCGATGGTCTTGAAGTTCCCTATCACATAGAAAAAATAAGCCGCAGGGAATTTCGCCACGTCTGCGGGCAGCACCAAGATTATTTTGACATTCACACCGTTTCCTTTCGGGCTAATCTCCTGCCGTGCGGGATCACCGAATTTAGGGTGATCCCCTCCAAAACCCCCGTTCGCTATTTTGGCAGTCTGCTCACCGCGCCGCTGAAGGCTGAAAATGAACGGTTGGCGGTTGAAATTTCTCCCTTCGGCTCCCTCACAGTTCGCAGCAAAGAAACCGGGAAAAGTTACGAAAACCTTTTGAAGGTGATTGACGACGGAGAAATCGGCGATGGCTGGTACCACCAAAATCCCGTGGATGACGTCGCCGTACACAGCGCGGGCGCGGCGGCAATCTCGGTGGTCTGCGATTCCTTCGACAAATGCGTTTTCAAAATCACAACCGAGCTTCGCGTACCGGAAAAGCTTGACCGCATTGACCGCCAGATTCCCCGGTTAAGCCGAAGCAAAGACACCAAAACTCTTGTCCTTCACCATTTCGTCACTTTGAAAAGCGGTGCGAAAGCCGTAGAGGTGGAAACGGTGGTGGAAAATAACGTTGAAGATCACCGGCTTCGTCTGATAATCCCCACAAAAAGCGATGCAAGCCGTTATTTTGCGGGGGAGGCATTTTGCTTTGTGGAGCGTCCCTGCGGCTTTGACCACAATACACACGACTGGAAAGAGCAGGATCCTCCTGAACGCCCCATGAACGGAATGGTCGGAAAACGGGACAAGGATGGTGACGGACTGGCCTTTCTGTCCGCCGACGGGCTGTCCGAGTGCGCCGCATATCTCGACAAAGACGGCATCATCGCCGTCACGTTGTTGCGCTGTTTCGGGACGGCTATTAACTTTTACATTGAAAAGGGCGGTCAAATCGCGGGAGACCACCATTTCCGCTACGCATTATATCCGTTTTCAAAGGAAGAGACCTACGGCGGTTTCCAGCGATTCACCGACCAAATGGCGGCGGGAATTCAAAAGGCCGAAAAGCGCATTTCGGATTCGTTCATACCCAATAACCGCCAATTCATGGAGCTTGAAGGTGATTCTTCTCTCTGCTACAGCACCATGAAGTTACCGGAAGCCGGCGAAGAAAACGCCGTGGTGGTGCGCGTTTTCAACCTTTCCGACACCGCTTCCAAGGGCAAACTTACCTTCAGCTGCAAAATTGACACAGCGGATTTTGTGAATTTATTGGAGGAACCACTGAAGGCCGCGGCGCACGATTCGCACAGCGTTTCCTTGAGCGCCGAACCCTGGAAAATACTCACGCTCAAAGTCACCTTATCATAGGAGGTCAGCGGGTTGCGAATTTTATTTGAACCGCATTTTCACACCAAGGAGACCAGCTCCTGCGCCCATGTTCCCGCCGCAACCGCCATCGCAGCCATGCAAAAAGCCGGATACGGCGGGGTGGCCGTCACCGATCACTACCGGGTATTCGACCGGATGTTCGCCCAAAGGGCGGAACAGGCGTGGTGTGAAAAAATAGACTGCTGGGCCGCGGGTTACCGCGCCGCGCGGGATGCTGCCTTGGGCACAGATTTCAAAGTTATCTGCGGCATGGAAATATCCTTTGAGGGCAGTCCAAACGATTATCTGGTTTACGGGGTCGATCCCGATTTTCTGAAAAACTACCCGGAGTTATATAAAATGACACCGGAAACTTTTTTTGCGTTCGCGGAAGAGCACGGACTGTTTTTTGCGCAGGCGCATCCATTTCGGAACTATTGCTCTCGGGCAAATCCGGATTTTTTGCACGGTCTTGAAGTTTATAACGGCAATATCCGGCACGATTCTCAAAATGATTTGGCGTTGGAATTGGCCGAAAAAGCAGGCCTGCGGCAAATTGCCGGTTCAGATTATCACGAGTTGGAGGATCTCGGCACCGGCGGGATTTATCTTGGTCGTTTGCCCGCAGACACTCGAGATTTTGCCAAAATGCTGCTTACTGGAGAATACGACGGCCTTTACGCAAATAAGTTATAATTTGCGGTATGGGATTTAACTTAACGACTGCAGATAAGGGGCGGTTATTAACCAGCCACCCCTTGTTGCGTATTCCGCCAAGATATATTATTGCTCCACAATCACGTAAGTCGCGCCGCCGACCAAATGTTCCGGCGTTCCCGCGCTGGGGTTGCTGAGCGGCCATCCGCCCAAATTGGTCGCGCCGGGCAGTGAAACGGTGTAAAACCCGCCGCTTTGCGCGATGGGTTGGCGTTGGTTGTGCCGGTCAATCAGCACGGCAGATTTTCCGGCGGTCGCGGGAATTTTAACGCCATCCACCCCTTCCGCTTTGTCCGCAAACGCCACAATCACGCGTTTTGTTCCGATTGCGTTTCTGAATTCAAAGGCGTTATAGCCGGCTTTCCAAGCGGGCTTCCACGCGGAATTTCCCTGCAAAAAACCGACACCCTTTGTGCCGTGAAGCTGAGCGTAAAACTGAACGTCGGAAAATTCCTTGGCCAGTACGTCACGGTAAGTGGTGAGGGCGGGCTTGGGGGAACCGAGCATCCCGGAATATAACCCGTGACCGTTGGAATTATCCAACTGGAAGTGGAAAAAGCGTTGCACTCCCGCCATGCTTCCCCAAGCGAACGACTGCAAAAGGTAATCGCAATATTCGTCCGCATTTCCGCTGAACATGCCGGGTCCTGTATCCGTCGTTCCCATTTCGGTGATCCATGTAGGCTTTACCACCCCGATATAATCCAGCATCATTTTTTGATTGATCATGGTGTAATCATAAAGATCGCTGGCACGGGTGTATGAATGCTGGTTCATAATATCAAAATAATAGTTATTGTCGGCGGCATCCGGGTCATTGGCACATTCCAGCAGATATTCCTCGAAAAAGCTGGTTTTGGGCGGGTCAAGGGACGGAACCTTGTAGTTGTGCGCGTAAAGATATCCCTCTACGGATGCGTAAGACAAGCCAGCAAACAGCACCTGACAATTCGGATCGGCTGCCTTTGCGCCTAGATAAAACGCTTTCTGCAGCTTGAAGAAATCCGCGCCGTTCCCGTCAAAAAATACGTGGCCGGGCAGGTCGGGTTCGTTCCAGCTTTCCCAATAGGTGATAATATCTTTGTATCGGTTCACCGATTCATAAGCAAAATGCCCGAAGAAGTTTTTGGGGTCAGGGGCGGGCATGAACGCGGCAGAATCGTAATTGGTGAGCCACGAGGGTTTATAGCCCATGATCGGCAGGATTTCCAGTCCGGGAAATTGGCTGTTAAGGGCTCGCATTTTATCGAGCCTGCTCCAGTCCCATTTGGCGGGATCGCTTCCCAGACTTTGGCGCACAGCGGAAAAAGGCACGTCAAACCGGTACATTCTCGCGCCGGTATCTAACATGGCAGGGGGATAGGCGCTGTTGGACAGAAAAGAACCGTTGGTCGCCATGGCCAGCGGATAAATAAACGGAAAAGTGATGGGCTCGGACGTGTTGCCGTCTTGGGTTTTTGCAACATATGTAGCCGAAATGACCGAGCTACTCACCATACCGGATTTATAGGCAATCACTTTCACTGTAGTGCTCTTGGTCACTGAAAATGGGGCAGAATATACCGTGCCCGCTTTGGAGGACGGTTCACTGCCATCGGTGGTGTAACGGATGGTCGCGCCCGCCGTCGCGGTGGTGACGGTAACTTTCTGCGGGAAAGTGTAGGCACCCCCGCCCGGCGTAATTAGAGGGGAAAAGACGGTATTCGGTTTGATGGTGGGCGCTTTTGTCGAACCCGGGCGCGAGGACGCGCTTTGCGAATTCACAGCGGTGACATTTCCGTTTTCATCTACACGGAAGCCGCCGTCCGAAAGGTTTTCGCCGGATTCAAGGTCGATTTCCGATTCGCCGTCAGCGCTGCCGCTGTTGAATTCGGTCAAAGCTCCGCTTTCGGTTGGAGAAACGTGTTCTCTGCCCGCAGAGCCGTTGTCGGTTCCCGACGGTTTACAAGACATCAAAAACACCCCCAGCGCCAAAATGATGAGCAGACTTTTTCGCAATTGATGCACGTGCATACACATGAACATTTCCCCTTTTGATTAATATATGCCTACAGCTTTTCTCACTTGTCAACTTTATTATAATCTTTTCGTGAAAAAGTTCAATGATTTAGGACGAATACCCAAAGATCAGCCACCATAATATAAAAAAACGCCCTTAAGAGGGTCGTCTGAATAATCAGTGTTTTCGTTTTATCTTATCTAATCAGACGCAAAAATTGAAATCCTTAATGGAATATTCTGACTATATTTTAAGAAAATAGAAAGTATAATGATA
>JAISRF010000198.1 GCA_031273775.1 Oscillospiraceae bacterium | reverse complement strand
AAACAAAACCAAAAATGGGGCGGCAAACAAAATCCCAACCCGATGCCGCTGCCAATCGGTGATTTTTCTGCGTTTCGTCAACATTCGCCGCATCCTCCCTTTCCGTCAGATGAAAAATTTTATTGATCCAGTCCAAGTTCTTTGGTTTTTTTCGCGATTTCTTTGTCGATAATTTTCGAAAAATCGGTCAACTCTTCATAGGGTGTACCGTTTGAATACAGCACTCGGTTAATGGCGTTGCTAAGATGGCGTGAGGTGAAGTACGCGCCGGGGAGAGTGGGTACGCCGACCGTCTGCGCCCCTTGCTCCTCCAGCTTTCTCAAATCCTGAGCGCCCCAGGCAAGGCGGTGAAACGCGTTGAGGTTCGCAGTCAGCTGACGGGCGGACGTTCCCAAAATCATTTCCTTGCGGCGTGAAAATTCCAGCTGAATATCATCAGAGGTATACCATTTCAGAAACTCCCAGCACAAATCCTGCTCCGGGTTTTTAAGAATCGCCGCCGAAAGCCCACTGATAACCTCCGCACGGGAAATAGTGCCGTCCGGCAAGACTGTTCCCGGAATTAATGTCATGCCCCACTGCCCCTGAATTTCCGGCGCGCCGATAGTCAGCTCATTGAAAAGCGCAATTCCGGAAATGACCAGCGGCATTTCTCCCGTCCGAAGACGGTTCATCGCCTCAAACGCCAACGGCAGCTTGTGGTCACGGTAAAATCCGGTAAACGTTTCAAAGGAATGAATTGCCTGGTAAGTCGTAAGAGTGGTCGCGTTCCAGTCATCGTTATATACCTGCCCGCCGTTTTGATGGAGCAACATATAATAACCGTTCAAATCGGACGGAATGCCGACGGTAAGGTTGTTCTTTTTCAGCACCGCCATCGCCGTGACCATCTGAGTCCACGTGTCCGGCGGGGCAATGCCCATTTCCGCCAAAATATCCTTGCGGTAATACATCATGTAGTAATTTTGGGTGGTGGGCAGGGCATATACCTTGCTTTTGTAGGAGAGCTCCGTGATTGCGCCGGGATTGAAGCGCTTAAGAATCTCCGGCAGATCCGGGTATTCCGAAAGATCCGCCACTTCGTTGCGGTAAGCGTAATTCATAATCTCAACGGGCGCGTGGTCAAGCACGATATCCGGTCCTTTATCTGCGACAATCGCCATCAGCACGGAGGTGTTGACCAGTTTCAGATCCACCTTGAAATCGTGAGTTTGATCAAAATCGTTAGCGATCAGCTGGCTTAGAATGTTCTGTGCCACCTGACCATCCGGCATCCACACCGTGATCACCTTGCCGGAATTGTTTTTTGAATATTCTTTGAGATAATCGCCAGAAAAGGTATGCAAAAACGACTTGACACTGTGCCCGACTTGAGCGAAAAAGCTTGCGCTGGCGTCTTTTATTTCGCCGCGGGGCGCGCTGAGCACAAAATAATCAAGCTGCAAGGGCTGTGAATTCGCCGTCATCAGCCAACTGCTGAGCGCCGAAACGTTGGATTTGTATTGGCTGAGCTGTGAGGTGATCAAATATTCATTTTCCAAAAAAAGCGTCAACTGCTTGATAATTGAGCCGAAAATGCCGGTGGCGGAGGAGGCGGTGTGAACGTTTTTCTCCAAAAGTGCGTAAATCTTTTGGATACGTTCCAAAATGCTCCGCATCGACTCCATAACATCGGGAAGGTTTTTGTGAATCTGATAATTGCGATAGGGGTCGGGATCGGATCCGGTGAGCATAATAATTTTGCGGTATGCCGTGTTGAGATCGCCCAGCGCCGCGCTGACATCGGTGAGAAATTCGGCGTAACCGCCCAGATCCACTTCCATCCGCAGGGTGTGGGTCTCCCCCGATTTCAGTTCAAAGAGATAGTCCCCGCCGCCATCGCCCAAGGTGTAGTTCACATACCGGACGCTGTACGGAAAGGCGAACGCTTCAAGTTCGGCGTATGGCGTTTTGCCGTCGATTAAAATCCGGCGGTAAGAGGACATACCGACATTGACCGCCTGCCTGCCCTTTAGCGTAAGGCGATAAAGACCATCTTTTGGAACCTGAAATTCCCATTCGAGATATTTCCCCGCGCTGCTCCACGCCGTCCCGCCGATGGTGTTGAGGAGGTTAACGGACAGACTGTAGGGCGATATTGCGGGAGATGAGCCATCGCTGGCGCCAATTAAAGTGGAGTCTGATTTCGCGGAGGTGTTTTCCGCCTCGAAATACAGCGGCTCACCGTCATAATCCGGGAGGGAAAAATCCTTTGCGGCCTCAAGATATGGCTTTATCTGACGGTCGTTATAGAAAACCAGCGAATAAAAGTCAACGTTGCCGGAATTGAGAAAAATATTTACGCTATTTTCGCCGTTTTCAAGGAAAAAGTAAAGCGTTTTGCCCCAGTATCCGGAAAGATCCGCAAGGTCGGCGACTTGGGGCGCGGTCAACTCCTCCTGCGCCGGAATCAGTTCGTTTCCCTGCCCGTCGCGCTCACCGCGCGCGGCATCCTGAAAGCGGCGGTTCAAAAGAAGGTTATCGGCTTCTGAAAAAGGAGTTTCCCCGTTTATTTTAAGGGCAAGAGAGGGTTTGAGACCGCTGTCATCGGTGACGGAATAGCTCGCCCGCAAGACGTACAGCCCTGAGTTTGCGGCAAAAACGGTAAATTCCCTTTGCTCACCCTCGGCAAGCGTCACCGGGGCTTGCCCGTCAAAGACGGTGAGAGTTTCGAGGGGGGTTGGTTCCGCGGTGTGCCGCTCCGCGTAGCGGAGATACGGAGGGGCGGCGCTGCCCGGTTGCTCCGTTTCCCCGTTTATTGCGTCTGCTTCCCCGTTTAAAGCTTCCGCGTTCGCGGAAACCGGCAAAGCCGAAACGGTTAACAGAACGGCAAATAAAACCGCGAAAAATATCTTTTGCAACGTCTTCCCTCCTTTTTTCTCCGGCGCCGCTCGGCGCGGATTGCCGGTCATACTCGCCGGGCAATAAAATCAAACGCAAAGGCTGTTTTACTGGCGCATTGCCTCGTCCAGATTGTGCTGCATCGCGTCTTTAATTGACGCAATGTATGCCTGCGGGGAAATTTTTTCCATAATGCCGTAAGTACTGCTTACGGTACTCACACCGGCAACCACGGGCAGAATGTTGATGTTTTCCAAATATGCCTGACTGATCTGTTCGGCGTAGTTAACGCCGGTTTCGTCCCCGAAATAATTTTCCATTGTCTTCCTGCGGGTACTCCGCCAAGAATATATCTGGCAAAAGTCGTTCATCAGCGCAACCAGTGACTTCATATCTTTGTCTGT
>JAISRF010000197.1 GCA_031273775.1 Oscillospiraceae bacterium | reverse complement strand
AACGATTTCGGTCTCTGATTTGGCGGTCGGCTCTGAAGTAATTGAGTGAAATCCCAAAGCAGAAGGCGAAAGCACGGCGAACATGGCAACGGACAGAAAAAGCGCCGAGACAGGAACCGACAAGCGGTTAAATATTTTCTTCACAGGTTTTTCCTCCCGCCGCAAAATTCCGAACCGCTATTATTATAGTCGGATTGTCCGCAAAAATAGCCTGTATTTATTTACAGTTTGATTTCAGATTTCTAACAACGGTTACAAAACGGTGACAAAATGACGATTTACAACATTTAACAATTACAAATCGTAACCATTTCTCTTGTACCGCAATTTCCTACCGCCGTTCTTCCACTGTAAAATTGATGTTCATTAAAATTTGACAAATCGGTAATTATACATTATAATAAGGCGTAGATAAAATCTACATTAGAAAATTTCAAAGAAAGCGAGCCCTCATGTACGGAGATACCCGACGCAATCTTACCATGCTCACAGATTTTTATGAGCTAACCATGATGAACGGCTTTCTGAGCAGCAAAACCGCACGAAAAATCGCATATTTTGACCTGTTTTTCCGGCGGGTGCCGGACGGCGGGGGATTTGCGCTGGCGGCGGGGCTGGAACAGTTGATCGAATACCTGAAAACGCTGCAATTCACTGAAGATGACATTGAATATCTGCGCGGACGGAAGCTGTTTTCCACGGAATTTCTAAAATTTTTGAAAAACTTCCGCTTTACCTGCGACGTCTGGGCTATTCCCGAGGGCACGCCCATTTTCCCACAGGAGCCGGTCGTTACCGTGCGCGGCCCGGTCATAGAAGCGCAGTTGATCGAAACCATGGCGCTCATCATCATCAATCATCAGTCGCTCATTGCCACTAAGACCAACCGCGTGGTACGGGCGGCTGCGGGGCGGTCGGTTATGGAATTCGGCTCACGTCGGGCACAGGGCTTTGACGGCGCGGTTTTGGGCGCACGCGCGGCGTATATCGGGGGAGCGGACGCGACCGCCTGCACCATGGCCGACCGCAACTTCGGCGTACCGGCGGCGGGCACCATGGCTCACAGCTGGGTTCAGATGTTCGACAGCGAGTACGACGCCTTTAGCGCCTACGCGGGCACATATCCCCAGAACTGCTTGCTTTTGGTGGATACATATAACGTGTTAAAATCCGGCGTACCAAACGCCATCCGCGTGTTTAACGAAAAGGTGGTGTCGCGGGGTTTTCGCCCGGCGGGAATCCGCATTGACAGCGGCGATATTACTTACCTTTCCCTCAAAGCGCGCGCAATGCTGGACGCCGCGGGATTTTCCGACTGCAAGATTGTCGCGTCCAATTCGCTGGACGAGTATATTATCCGCGACATGATTATTCAGGGCGCAAAAATTGATTCCTTCGGTGTGGGCGAACGGCTGATTACGGCGGCAAGCGACCCGGTTTTCGGCGGGGTTTACAAACTTGTGGCAGTGGAGGAAAACGGTCAGATTGTCCCAAAGGTGAAGCTCTCTGAAAATGTATCCAAGCTTACCCTGCCCTGTTATAAAAAACCGTGGCGTCTGTACGATCGCGCCAGCGGTATGGCCATCGCCGACGTCATCACCCTGGCGGATGAGGAAATAGACCCCCAAAAGCCTTACGAACTGTTTGATCCGGATCACGTGTGGAAGCGGAAAACCGTAACCGGTTTTACTGCCCGTTCCTTGCAGGTTCCCATTTTTAAGGGCGGCGAATGTGTGTACAAAAGCCCACTGACGGAAGAGATTAAGGCATATGCCGCCAAAGAGCTGAAAAAGCTGTGGGACGAGGTCAAGCGGTTCGAAAATCCCCACAAATACTACGTGGATTTATCCCCGCGGCTGTGGGAAAAACGAAATACCTTGCTGGGAGAATTGTACGCGAGGTTTGAATAGAACAAAAAGGGTGAATCAAATGCAAAAACATGTTATCATATCGGCGGCGGCGGCGGCTCTGTTGCTGGCCGCCTGTAAAACCGACTCCGGAACCATTGACTCTTCCGTTGCCTCGGTCTATTCCCGCGTGAGCAGCGTGAGCGCCTCCGCAGCCCGGGAACTGCTGGAAAACGGTCTGATTATTGATAACGCGGCGCTAAAACTCGGTACAGCGGTAGCCGACGTAAAAACCGCGCTCACCGCAATAGCCGGGGGAGTCACTTTTGGGAGCGAACCGGAGGAATCGGCGATGTCCGGTACGGTTGGCGTGAAAGCGGTTTTAATGGGCGATGGGGAAACCCTTGAAATGAATGTTGGCGGTCTGGCGTTTTATTATAAAGACAACCGGAAAAGCAAAGGCATTTCCTTTGCCTTGAGTACCGCGGAGCCATTCGGTTTTGTGGTGGGCGCGGAAACACCGGACAGCGTAAAGGCCGTGCTGGGCGAGCCGGATTTCACGCCGGTTCCGGGAAAATACGACTTGTTTTTCCTGCCGGACACCCCCGACTGCGTCTGTCTGCGCTACAACGCCGGCAAATATCAGGCGGATTTTTACTTCACGGACGACGCGCTGATTGCCGCAACCCTGTGCGATACCGACGTTTGGACGGGATACAACCCAGGTTGAAAATGGCAAAGCGCAATTTAAAATGAATGTTGGAGTGTTTATTTTTGAGTTTGACATTGGCGCAAAAAATCATTAAAAATCATTTGACTCTGGGGGAAATGACGCCGGGATCCGATATTGGGCTAAAAATCGACCAGACCCTCACGCAGGACGCCACGGGCACCATGGCGTATCTGGAATTTGAGGCCATGGGCGTGCCAAAGGTGAAAACCGAGCTGTCTGTGGCGTACATTGACCACAACACCCTGCAAACCGGCTTTGAAAACGCCGATGACCACCGGTTTATCCGATCTGCCGCGCGGCGGTTCGGGCTGCGGTTTTCCAAGCCCGGCAACGGCATCTGCCATCAGGTGCATTTGGAACGCTTTGCCGTGCCCGGTAAAACCTTAATCGGCTCGGACTCCCACACGCCTACCTGCGGCGGCATGGGCATGTTGGCGATTGGCGCGGGCGGGCTGGACGTGGCGGTCGCCATGGGCGGCGGCGCGTATCATATCCCTATGCCTAAAATGATCCGGGTGAACCTCACCGGCCGGCTCCGCGATTTCGTCACCGCGAAGGACGTTATTTTAAAGGTACTCCAGATCCTCACCGTAAAAGGCGGTGTGGGCAAGATTGTGGAATATGCCGGCGAGGGCGTGAAAACCCTGTCCGTGCCCGAGCGAGCCACCATCACCAACATGGGCGCGGAATTGGGCGCCACCACATCGATTTTCCCCTCTGACGAGATTACCCGCGAATTTTTAAAGGCACAGGGTCGGGCTGGGGATTATACGCCGCTGTCCGGCGACCCGGACGCAGTTTACGACGGGGAGTATACCGTCGATTTGTCGGCGCTCCGGCCGCTTGCCGCCTGCCCCCATTCGCCGGACAATGTAAAGCCGGTATCGGAGCTGGCGGGAATGCAAATCAATCAAGTCTGCATTGGAAGCTGTACCAATTCTTCCCTGGCAGATATGTTAAAGGTGGCCGCCATTCTCAAGGGCAACGCCGTGGCGCCCTGGGTAGACTTGACCGTATCTCCCGGTTCCATGCAGGTGTTACACATGTTAAGCGCCGGCGGCGCTTTGGCGGACATGATCGCAGCCGGGGCGCGGGTGCTGGAATGCGCCTGCGGACCCTGTATCGGCATGGGGCAGTCGCCCTGCTCCGACGGTGTTTCCCTGCGCACCTTCAACCGCAACTTTGAGGGGCGTTCCGGAACCGCGGACGCGGGCGTTTACCTGGTAAGCCCGGAAACCGCCGCCGCGTCGGCGCTGGCGGGTGTATTCACCGACCCCACCGTCCTTCCCCCGATAAGCATTGATTTACCGGAACAGTTTACCGTAAACGACCGCATGATCGAACAGCCGCCCAATCGTCCGGTGGATATTGTGCGCGGACCGAACATTAAACCGTTCCCTAAAAGCGAACCCTTGCCGGAAACGCTGGAGGCCGAGGTCGTCTTAAAGGTGGGGGACAACATCACCACCGACCACATTATGCCCGCCGGCGCGAAGATTCTTCCCTACCGCTCAAACATCCCGTATTTATCGCAATTTTGCTTTGGGGCGACGGATCCGGAGTTTTCCGGGCGCTGCAAGCAAAAAGGCGGCGGGATTATTATTGCCGGGGAAAATTACGGGCAGGGCAGCAGTCGGGAACACGCCGCCTTGGTGCCGCTGTATTTGGGTATCAAAGCGGTAATAGCCAAGTCGTTCGCGAGGATTCACCGGGCGAATTTGATTAACGCGGGCATTTTGCCGCTGACGTTTGCCAACCCGGAGGATTATGAGAAAGCAAAGCGAGATGAGCGTTTTTTGCTGCATCATATCGCCCGGCTTATTAAAACCGGCGAAGCGATTAAATTGCTTCACATGTCCGGCGAGTTTTCAATTCCGCTGGTGAACGGCTTCTCCGAACGCGAGCGCCGAATTCTGCTTGCGGGGGGACTGCTGAATTACACGCGGGAAAACGCGGACTAAAGTCCCGCAGGGACAACCAAATATCAGTAACCGCAGGCTATACCCTACGGAAAAGGAGCTAACCAATGGAAAACACCACAATCAAACCCGCGCTGGAAAAATTCGAGGCCCTGTTGACCGAACAGCAGGCTCGCGCCGAACAAATTAAGCAGGACGGAGACTTTGTGGACTTTTCCGCCCTGCCGCAGATTATCATCGGTGTGTGCGGCGGAGACGGAATCGGGCCGGAAATCACCAAAGAAGCCGCGCGCGTGCTGGCGTTCCTGCTGAAAAACGAGGTTGAAAACGGCAAGGTCGTATTCAATGAAATCGCCGGACTGACCATCGAAAACCGCGCCGCCGCCGGAAAAGCCATCCCTGGCGGCGTGTTGGCCGAACTCAAAAAATGCCACGTAATTTTGAAAGGACCCACCACCACACCGCGCATCGGCGATCCGTGGCCGAATGTTGAAAGCGCCAATGTGCGGATGCGCAAAGAACTTGATTTATTCGCCAATGTGCGCCCGGTAAAGGTGCCGAAGCAAGGAATTGACTGGACGTTTTTCCGCGAAAACACAGAGGGCGCGTATACGCTGGGTTCCAGGGGGATCCACATCACGGACGATTTGGCGGTGGACTTTACCGTCACTACCACCGGAGGCACCGAGCGCATTGCCCGACTTGCTTATGAATTCGCGCGCAAAAACGGCAAAGAGCGCGTTTCAATTATTACTAAAGCCAACGTCATCAAGGCCACAGATGGCAAATTTTTGAATATATGCAAAAAAATCGGCGAGGAATACCCGGAGATTATCACCGATGACTGGTATATAGACATCTGCACCGCCAAGCTGATTGACGAGAAGCGCCGCCGCGATTTCCGCGTGTTTATTCTGCCCAACCTTTACGGCGACATAATCACCGATGAAGCCGCCGAGTTTCAGGGCGGTGTGGGCACGGCGGGAAGCGCAAATATCGGCAAAAAATACGCCATGTTTGAAGCCATTCACGGTTCCGCTCCCCGCATGGTAGCCGAGGGGCGCGCCCGCTATGCCGACCCCTGTTCCATGCTCCGCGCCGCCGCCATGTTGCTGTCCCATATTGGTTATCAAGGTGAAAGTGACCGCCTGACCCGCGCCCTTGACTTTTGTATGTTCGAAGAAAAAGCGGTTGTGGTCACCGGGCGCGAAACCGGCGCGACAGCCCGGGAATTCGGCGATTATTTGATGAAAAATTTGTAAACGCGCAACGGGCGATTGCCCGCCGCCCGGACGGGTTCCCTTACCATTACATTTGGAGAATTGCATGAAAAAATTTATCTCTACCCCGGTTATCCGCCGCCTGCCGCGATATTGCCGATTTCTGGCCGATTTACAGAAAAACGGCGTAACGCGGATTTCGTCCCGGGAGCTTTCTCAGAAAATGGGGTTGACCGCCAGCCAGATCAGGCAGGATTTAAACTGCTTCGGCGGGTTCGGCCAGCAGGGTTACGGCTACAACGTGGCGGGTTTGCGGGATGAAATCACCGGGATTCTGGGAATCGGCCGGCAGTATAAGCTTGTTATTATTGGGGCGGGGAATTTGGGTCACGCGCTGGCGGCGCATATGCCGTTCGAACAGTTGGGCTTTTCGCTGGTGGGCATATTTGACAAAAAGGCCTCTGTCGCGGGGCAGCTGGTGCGGGGTCTGCCCGTGCGTCCCATGGAAACGCTGGACGAATTCTGTAACATCGCCCGTCCGGATGCCGCCGCGCTCTGTATTCCCACCCGAGCCGCACCGGAAATCTGTGCCCAGTTGTCCCGGTTGGGCGTAAAGGCTGTGTGGAATTTTACCCATTACGATGTGGGAATGAACCACCCGGAGCTGGTGTGCGAACGGGTGCACCTCAACGACAGTTTAATGACGCTGTGTTATATGATGAACAACCCGGAGTAGAGGCGACCTTCCCGGTCGTCCACAGGTTGGAATTCTCTTTTTAAGTGATCGAGGAGTGCTCCGAGGCGAGCGCTAAAGGGTAACATATCACGGTTACGAATTGAGCGCACTTAATAATTTTAGACGTATTACCAATATTTCCGGATTTCATATTGTCAATATTGACAAATGTTTTGAATTGCTATTATGCCAAAAAATTTTGCTTGCAATAGATGCTAAACTGTGTTATAATGACCCTTGAATTTTTTAGATGTGGTTTGTTGTCCGCGGCCATCCAAAAAATTCCAATAGATATTTCAGGTTTTCAGGGAAAACATAATTCATAACTCCGAACGTTGTAGCATGCGTTTGAATATTATAGGCGTGAAAGGCAGAGTTGAGCATGATAGCACAAAAAGACATTAAAAAGGAAAGTATACTTTGGCCGGGCTGGGGGGAAAATAAACCCAAGCAACGAATCTCAAACGCCAAAACAGCGTCCGAATATAAAACCATTCCCGCAGGGAGCTTATCTTTGTGTAAGGAACAGGAACATCGGGCACATGAAAAGCCGCGCAGCTCTCCCTCAAGGCGAACCGACAATTAAACCCCATTGAATACGGTTTATTGAAAACATTTTTCAGTTAAGAAAAGGTTCATATGGTAAGCCGTCAAAGCTTACCGTGTGTTCTTTGATTTTGCGGCGGGAGCGGGTGCGGGATATTTGGGTGCGTTTAAAATAACTATATGTTTTTTCTCCGCCTTTTTTGGCGTTTCGCTTATTGTTTCCACGGTCGTTACATATTTCACAAATCTTAAAGGCGACGAATACGGATTCAAGCTCTTTTCAGTGAAATACATCAAGCGTTCATTGTATTTGATCATTGCCTTTCTTGTTCTTGACGTGTTCTTTGTCTGTTTTTTTTCTATTTGGGACAAGCATAAGATCGACTTGTTTCCGAGAATTAACGGCTGGGGATGGTTAACCGCCGCTTTTCTGTTTGGCCTGGCTGCTTTTATTGTTTTTTTAGTGCTTTCGTGCAGATACGCAACGATCTTCAGCACAGAAAAATTGAATAAAAAAATAGCCGGGGATTTCTGCCGACGTCTCACAAAATCTCCGACTATCTTCGATGATAAGGCACTGACTCAAAAGCTTATATGTCTGTGTGGACGCGCGTCCGACCCTAAAAGCCTGGAATACGCTTTTGGGGTTTTTGAGGAAATATTGTGTGATCTGGAAAATTTAAAACCAGATCACAAAGTAAATCAGCCCGATGCCGAGCCGGCAAAAACATTCATAGCGGCCAATATGACAAGATGGCTGTTGGAGTCTATGGATAGCGCTTATTTCGGGCAGATGCTCGCCGTTCACTTCAAACAAATTTTTAATAAGCACGAGAACGGCAACGAAGATTTTTCGCCTGTTTTTCGAGGATTCTTGAGCGAAGTTTTTAGAAAAGAAATAGCGTGTAAAAGGTTCCCGACAGTGCTTGCGTACGCCCAAAAAGATACAATCCTGTCGATTTTCCTTTTGCTGTATTTAGAATTCAATTTTCCGCTTAGACAAACCTCCCTAAACGCGTTAAATTATGACGCCGAAGCGCTTGGCGCGGTGTATAATTTTCTGAAGGCGATTGACGAAGAAGGCACGCTTAATTTGGACGGAAAAGAAACGTTCCGAAGTTATCTTAAGTACCTTAAAGGAGTAAGTCACAATCACTCTCAGGCGGCTGAGAACGAGACAGAGCACGAAGAAATTAAAGCTGTTGGAGAAGATTTTAAGCAGTTTGAAATTTATAAGCTTTACGGTACCGGGGATCCGATATACACCTTCAGGGAAATGAACCCAAACAGCCACATCGTCCGTTATTTGATTTCGAAACATGAGGAAGCGTAAATGGAAAAAAAACAGATTGTCCGTGGTTTAACGCTGATAAACCGAAACGAATATGAAGTTGGAAAAAGGATTCAAAAGGCTCAATATATTGCGATGGGCGCTCATGACGCCATTCGCGTCAGCGATACGATAATTAACAGTGAGCGCGGCGGCGAAGGCTCTCAGGGTAATGAGGATTCATTTTATTACGAAAAAGGCCAGAAACGGCTAAGCCGCTGTTGGTTTCACGATGTGGACAATTGCGTTATGCTTAAAAACCCGGACGATTCGAAAAATACGGGTGAAGACTACGCGGGTATAAGCTTTGAAACGGTTTTTATTTTTAGAACAGAGGAAGAAAGCGAAACAAACAAGGATGAAAATTTTTGGAGCGGAATAAGCTATTTTAATAATCAGGCCGACGGAATCGGAGAGAATCCTGAAACTGACTGTGATTTGCCTTGGTTGTTCGTGACATTTCTGCAAACAGACAAATTTGTAAAGGACAACGTCGGGCTCCGGAAAAACGCGGAATCAGCCCTTTTGGGGCGCATCGGCGGACAGAAAGATGTAAAAGTGATTTTATACTCAACAACGGATACGGCGGATCTGGTTTTGCTGACCCGCTGTCTCACTTATGAAGCCGGAGCGAGAATTGTGGAGGTGTTTTCCAACACGGTTTGCGAAATTTCAGGAAATCCGGATAAACAAAAGGAATGCCGGTGCGCCTTTAATATCGGGTATTCTATTCCCGCCGTCCATACGCAATGGGTTAAAAAAAGTTTACTGTCCGGCAAGCGGGAGGTTAAACCGGAAGCAACGCGCAAACGTAACGACAATCTTAATATTGAAGTGCGGTATTCATGCGATTCGCGGATTACGAATTACGAAAATAAAATTAAAGGTATTTTTACCGGCGGGGAAGTCTTTAACGCAATCGGCAATGACGATTACGTATTTAAAGCCGCCGCCGCGGAAGCCAATCTTGTTGGATTTTTAGGATTCATGAATCGGATAATTCCTGACGATCAGAATTCTTCCGATTGGAACAACTACTTTAAAGGTCTTTCTTATGTATCAACCCATGTTCTGACTAAAACCGGACTTCCGGAACATGGACAACCTCTGTCGGTTGTTTGTCCGGGCAACTGTGAATGCTCTTATATTTCAGACGACTATTTAAAAAATTTTGGCGAAACGTGCGGTAAAATACTGGAATATATTTCTTTTCTCCAGAAAAAACACTCTGAAACGGATATTGAGTACCAGACGGATACCGGAAAAAAAATCGGCACACTCTCATTTGGGCGCGCCATTGCGCAGCTTCTAAACTCTTTGGGAAAATTTGAAAAAGAGCCTTTTGCTCAGCGTTTAACGTATGAATACGCGCTAATCGCACAGCCGATCGCGTCTATGCTAAAATATGCCGGCCTTTACGGAGATGGCAGCGATAGTGAGGAATCAATCACCCCTCAAAATTTGATCCACTATCAGGAGGAATTCAAAGATTTTATCCGCCATGCCGCCGCAACGGTACAAAACGGGGTTAGAAGCCAAAAACAGTACTTCTCCAACCACGATATTCAACTGGGCGTCAGCGACATGTCCCCCAAGCTGATGTGCGCGGACAGAGCCTTTCTGTTGAACTTCAAAAAACTGATGGATGTTTTTTCCGACAATCACACATATGATTTTTTATTTTATCCCAGCGCGGACAATTCCGTGGTAAGAGAAAAGCTTGTGTTCGGAGAAAATCGCGAGCACCACCTTTCGTATATAAAAATCGAAACACGTTACGAATATGACATGCGAAACCTTATCTTCCTTCTGTTGCACGAGGTTAGCCATGTTCTTTCCCCAAAGCTGAGGAACAGACAAAAAAGGCAAGCCATTGCCACTGAAATTTTAACGGAATTCGTTTGCCGACAATGGTCGGCGCATTATGTGGAAAGAATCAGGAACGAAGCGCCGGTGGAATTTAAAATCCCGGAAATTGAAAAAGTGGCTGTGGAATCCGCTAAATCAGTTTGCCCGGAATTGAATAAAGAAATCGACAGAATTAAAAAGGATTGGATTAATGAAAGACTTAAGGAAAGACAAGGTGAAAAAAAAGAAGAATTAACCCTTCAAGACATGCAAAAATATAGTGAATATTACGATAAATACTGTCAACACAGCGCGCATCTAAAGCCCATATTAAGCGAGGCCATTTCATCAGCTTCTGTTTCGGAAAAAATATATGACGCGGTCAAGGGCAATGTTTTTAAGGAAACCGCGCTGTATCTCGGAAGTTTGAGCAAGGCGGACAAGAAGAAAGCGTCCGATTTTCTTCATTCGATTTTTCTATCGTTCCCGGAGTGCAATATCTCCATTTATGATGTTGTTGGGTGCCTTTTTGCGGTTTTGGCAGAGGTTTATTCGGACATTTTGACCATTTTAACCCTAAAGCTCGAACCCAATCAATATTTCAAAACTCTCACGCATGATTTTTACGCAAGCGGAATCACAACGGATTACATTGACGATACTGACTTTATACGCATTTTGCTGACGACTTACTGCCTTAAGAACTCACCGCCGGAAAATTTCAATTGGAATCACAGCGAGCATCGTGATTTTTTTGAAAAAGAAGCTGAAATAAAAAAGACAAACTGGGATTCACACCGATCCCAACCCAGAAAAGATTCTTTCTTAAACCCGGAAAGCGACAATTTTCAGGGAATGTATACCCAATTTGTTAAGCTGTCGCAGTCAATCGGAAAGTACATTCAATTAAACAAGGGAGACGAAAATTATGCTTTCGGGGAAAAAGTAAAACCCAAACTTTTTCCGGGAGACTATGAAATTTTCGGTTCCGGATTTGCGTTTGGCAAAGTCTCGGAATATATTAACGAGGTTATTCAAACATTTGAGACAGAGAAAAACGACTCTTTTCAAGCCAAGCGGTGTAAAATAGAACAGGATTATAAGGTATTCTATCAGCTTAAAGACATGGATGAGTTTATCAATAAAATATACGAATTAAACGCCGGTCTTTTGTCGAATTAACCTGATAAGCAGGATAAAGGTAGTACAATTGATGAAATCAGACATCCAAATTGCGCAAGAGGCGAAAATGCTCCCCATTACCGAGGTTGCGGCGAAAATCGGCCTTTTCCCGGAGGATTTGGAGCTTTACGGCAAATATAAAGCGAAAATTTCCGAGGAGGCCCTTGCCCGGCTAGAGCAAAAGGCTGACGGAAAACTGATTTTGGTGACCGCCGTCAACCCCACTCCCGCCGGAGAAGGCAAGACCACTGTTACGGTCGGGTTGGGTCAGGCTATGGCGAAAGCCGGCAAAAAAGCAGTCATCGCGCTGCGGGAGCCCTCGCTGGGTCCGGTGTTTGGGGTAAAGGGCGGCGCGGCGGGCGGCGGGTATGCCCAGGTGCTTCCCATGGAGGACATCAACCTCCATTTCACCGGCGATATGCATGCCGTCACCTCCGCCAACAATCTGCTTTGCGCCATGCTGGACAACTCGCTCCAGCAGAAAAACCCCCTCCAAATAGACCCGCGCCGTGTGTTGATTGCCCGCTCAATGGACATGAACGACCGGGCGCTCCGGCACATTAATATTGGGCTGGGCGGCAAGGCGAACGGCGTCCCGCGTGAGGACGGATTTGTCATTTCCGTTGCCAGCGAGGTCATGGCGATTTTGTGCCTTGCTTCCGACCCGGAGGATTTGAAACGGCGGTTAGGCAATGTTTTGGTGGCTTATTCCTACGGAGGCGAGCCGATTTTTGCCCGCGATTTGAAAGCGCAGGGCGCAATGGCCGCGCTGCTTAAGGACGCAATCAAGCCGAATTTGGCGCAGACGCTGGAAAACACTCCCGCGTTTATGCACGGCGGGCCTTTCGCCAACATTGCCCACGGGTGCAACTCCGTCCGGGCGACCGGGTTGGCATTAAAAACCGCCGATTACGTCATTACGGAGGCAGGCTTCGGATCGGATTTGGGCGGGGAAAAATTTTTGGACATCAAGTGCCGGTTGGCGGGGTTCCGGCCCGCGGCGGCGGTGCTGGTCGTCACCGCGCGCGCCCTGAAATACAACGGCGGCGCGAACAAAACGCGGCTGAGTGAAGAAAACCTTCCGGCGCTGTCTGCCGGACTCTGCAATTTGGAGGCGCATATAGACAATCTGCGCGGGTTCGGACTTCCGGTGGTGGTGGCCGTTAACCGTTTTGAATGCGATACCGCACCGGAACTGGAAGCGATGGCGGAATGTTGCCGGCAAAAGGGAGCCGATTTTGCTCCGTGTGAGGTGTTCGCCAAGGGCGGCGAAGGCGGGCTGGAATTGGCTCAAAAGGTGTCTGAAGCCTGTGAAAAAGAAAATCACTTCGCCCCGGTTTACGACTTGAATCATACTATCGAAGAGAAAATAGAAGCCGTGGCGAAGCGGGTATACGGCGCGTCCGGCGTGAATTATACCCCCGCGGCTCGGAAACAATTAGTTGAAATCCGGGCTGCGGGCGGAGAAACCTTGCCTGTCTGCCTGGCCAAAACGCAGTATTCCCTTTCGGATGACCCCGCGAAATTGGGACGGCCCAAGAACTTTACCGTTACGGTACGGGAACTGTGGCTCCGGAATGGCGCGGGCTTTGTGACGGCGCTTTTGGGCGACATTATGACCATGCCGGGTCTGCCCGTCTCTCCCGCAGCCGAGCGGATTGACGTGGCCCGGGGAAAAATTACCGGGCTGTTTTAATTGTAGGGGCAGGTGGAACAAATTGGTGTCCGCATTCATCAGCAACGGCGAAAAGGAAACCGAAGACTTGGCTGAACAAATGGCGGCAGAGCTGAAAGCGGGGGATTGTCTTGCGCTTTTTGGGGAGATGGGTGCGGGAAAGACCGCCTTTGTCCGGGGGCTTGCCCGCGGCCTGGGGTGCCCGGAGCCGGTTTCTTCGCCCACCTTCGCCATTATCAACGAGTACCGTGGGGGACGGTTGCCCCTTTTTCATTTTGACATGTACCGTGTGTCCTCTTGGGACGATTTGGAAACAGCCTCTTTTTTTGATTATTTGGAAAGCGGCGGCGTGACCGTGACCGAGTGGAGCGAAAACATCGAGGCCGCGCTGCCGGAAAATGCGCGGCGGATTATGCTCGAAAAGCGCGGGGAAAACACCCGCGCGATAAAAATGCGGGTGGGCTTCCCCTTGAGCGAACCGCGGAACGCCGGTGGTGGCGCTCCCCCGCAATGTGAGCGCAAGACGGAGGACCCTTCATGCTGATTTTCGCGTTGGAATCCTCGGCAAAAGCGGCGTCCGTTGCCATTACGCGGGACGGGGCGCTTATTGGAGAGCAGTTTTTGAACGTGGGGTTAACCCACAGCCAAACCCTGATGCCCATGACACAGGCTTTGTTCGCGCAAACCGGACTGACTCCGGCAGACATGGACTTTTTCGCCGTCGCCGTGGGGCCCGGATCCTTTACCGGCGTCCGGATTGGCGTATCGCAGACCAAAGGCATGGCCATGGCGGCGAACCGCCCCTGCATACCGGTTTCATCTTTGGAGGCCATGTGCTTTTCGTTTTGCCCGGCGTCGGGAGCAATCATCTGCCCGGTGATGGACGCCCGGTGCGGGCAGGTGTACAACGCGCTGTTCGAGGCGAAAGACGGCGTTTTTTTACGTCTGTGCGAAGACCGCGCAATCGCCGTTGACGAACTGTGCGGGGAGCTTGCCGAGAGAAAAAAACAGATGATAACGAAACACAATCATTCCGCATTCGTTCTCGTGGGGGACGGCGCCCAGCCGATGTTTGCACGTTGCGGATTGCGGGAGGGTTCCAATTCCGCATTCCGAATTCCGTATTCTGAATTGAAACCCCTGCTTGCGCCCCCGTCTGTGCGCTTTCAGCGGGCATCCGGCGTGGCGCTGGCAGCAGAATCCGCGCCCCTAAAAGCGGTAACCGCGGCGGAATTAGTCCCGGTATATTTGCGGCTGCCGCAGGCAGAGCGGGAATTAAGAGCGAAAACCGCCAAAGAATCTTAAAAAGTCGTAACCGCAATCCTGACTGGTCTCAGAACCGAAGCGGTCGGCGATTAACAAGGGCTGGTATTAGCTGAAGATATGCGCGAAAATCACGGCGTGGTTTTCAAAAAGCTGCAACGCGGCCAGCAGTACAAAGCCCACACACGCCAAAGCTAAGTCTTTCCAGCGCCGGTACGGGGCAGTCAGTACCGCTAAGACTACCGTCAAAAGCACCCCGGTCACAAAAAAAGTTCTTTCTCCCGAAGCGTATATGGTGGGTGAAAAAAACATCAGCGCGGCGGCGGCGAGCCCGGCAAGATATAAAAGGACTATTGCTTCGCGCCCGGCTTCACCTTTTAACGCGGAAAAAAGCAGCCACGGGGTAGCAATGGCGGCTACAAGCCAAAACACTACCGCCGCCCACCGGAAAAGATCAAGGTCGCCCGGCGCGGGAGCGTGAAGCACAATTTTTGTTATGTCCAGGTCGTTAAGCCCCGTGTCCGCCAGAACCGGAAAAAAAGCGGAACAAACCGCGACAGCGGTGAAAACGGCGCATATGGCGGCAAAAACCGCCTTTTTGCCCCGCAAAAACCGCAGGGCAAGGAGCGTCCAGATTGCCGCCATCAAAAATTTTATATGGTGCGCGAACCCGTTGGCGAGCCATTGCAGAGAAATAAAAACGCGCCGGGAAAACGGCATGACCGCAAACTCCGGCAGCCACTGGGCAATTTCCTTGCCGCTCCGGGAAGCATTCAGGGTCAAAACAGCAAAAACGGCAAAGCTTGCCAGCATACACAAGCATTGCGCAATCAAAAACAGGGGAGGCCTCCCCTTCTTTTCCCTTAAGGTTAAAGGTTCCTGCCCCCGGCATGTTTCCCCGGACGCCGCCTCGCTTCCGGCGGCGGGGGTTTTTTTGATGTGCCGAAGCGTAATCAGAATTATGAATACGAGCGCTACCGCCGCAAGCTGTTCCTGGGCAAGACAGACGTATACGCCCGGCAGAATGCAAGCAAAAGGCAGGACGCGGTTTTCTGTTTCCCCGTAGAGCGACCGAACCGGAAACCAAAACGCCAACAATCCCACTGCGGCAGGCCAAAGATAATTTACCGAACCGGTAATCCACAAGCCGGCGTACCCGGCAACGCTGACGTTTACAAGCAAAAACGCAGCGCACACAGCAAGTTGGGGTAGCGGGAAACAATTGAGAGTTGAGGGTTTATGGTTGAAAACTCCCGGATTATTTATCGGAGGTTTGTGTCCGTAAATAATTGAACGCGGTGTTTTTGCATCCGCAATCAACATTGCAAGCTTGCAGGCGAGGGCTGCGAACAGCGCGAAAAAAAACGCGCCCAAAACCCGCCACAACCAAATCGGCCCGGAAAAGACCAGCCACAGCGCCGCCGTGGTAGAAATCCGGCCGTTCATGGTTCCGGTGAGATAAGCGACGAAATCAAAGAATCCGGGGCGCGCGAGCGCCGTTTGCAAAAAAAATGTGTCATCCCCATCGGAATATTGAATCAGGGAGCAGGCCAGCAGCGCGGCCGTGAAAAACAGCACAAGCAACAGCCGGGAGAGAATCCCGGCTGTTTTTGAATTTGGTTGACGCTTGAACGGAGAAAGGGAGTTCATTCCTCGACCTTGCCGTGCTCACAATCGCAATCACAATCGCAATCGCAACCGTCTTCATCGACGGAAAAATCAAATTCCAGCTCGGTGCCGCAATTGGGACAGCTCATACTGCCATCGTCAAGCATTTCTTCGTCCAAATAAATGGTATCACCGCACTGGGGGCATTTCACCTCGTAAAAATCGTCATCGTCGTCATCATCGTCATCCTCATCATCGTCGTCCTCGTCGTAATGCTCGTAATCCTCGTAAAACTCGTCCTCAAGCGCGGACAAATCCTCATCAATCGCATCCACTTGCTCCGAAAGGTCATCGTAGGCTTCCTCCAAATCGCTGACGGTTTCGGCGAATCCGTCCAGCACGTCAATAATGGCTTTGATCAGCTTGTCCTGCTTGTTTTCCGGATCGAGCCCCAGTCCGTCCGCCAGACCTTTCAAATAAGAAACTTTTTCAGAAACAGACATGTGTTATTCCCCTTTATATAATTTGTAATTGTAAAACGCAACCCATAACTGTCCACTCTCAACCGGATTATGCTCTCTCCATATATTCTCCGGTTCGGGTGTCAATGCGGATCACCACGCCCTCATCAATGAACAGCGGCACGCGAATTTGGGCGCCGGTTTCCAGCGTGGCGGGCTTGGTGGCATTTGTAGCGGTATCGCCCTTGAAGCCGGGATCGGTCCGTGTGATTTTAAGTTCCACGAAAGTGGGTGGTTCCACAGCGAAAACCTTACCCTTGTACGACGCGACCTTGCAGACCATATTTTCCTTGACGAACTTGAAATTGTCGTCCAGGACCTCCTTGCTAATCGGCATAAGTTCGTAAGTTTCGCCGTCCATGAAATAATACAAGTCGCCATCGGCGTAAGAATACTCCATGTCCTTGCGCTCGACAAAGGCGGAGGGGTATTTGTCGGACGGGTTGAAGGTGCGCTCAATCACGCTTCCCGCAATCACGTTGCGAATTTTTGTACGCACAAAGGCCGCGCCCTTGCCGGGCTTGACATGCTGGAACTCGACAATCTGGTAAACCGCGCCGTCCATCTCAAATGTGACGCCGTTGCGGAAATCACCGGCAGAAATCATGTGTCCAATCCTCTCATTCATTTGCTGGGTTTTATTGTACCTGATTATGAAACATATTTCAAGTGTTATTTTCGGATCTGAATATTTTGTAAGGTTTTGTAAATAAAACGCCCGCCATCACGGTAAATCCGCAAAGACGGGGTCTCTTGTTTCGCGTTAGCGGTTTACAAAGGGGGATATACCAACACGCTCTGCGGCGCGCAATTGTGAATTTGGAATTGAGAGTTGAGAATTATTGTTTTTTATTGGCGTTTTACGCCAATAATCTGCTAATCCCCGGCTTATAAAATATGCGCCGCCACAACCAGGCTTGCAAACACGATACTCACCATGGAAAGCAACTTGATTAAAATGTTGATGGACGGGCCGGAGGTGTCCTTAAACGGGTCGCCCACGGTATCGCCCACAACGGACGCTTTATGGCAGTCGCTGCCCTTACCGCCGAAATTGCCGGCCTCAATGTGCTTTTTCGCGTTGTCCCACGCCCCGCCGGAATTCGCCATGGTCACCGCCAGCAAAAATCCGGTCACGGTCGCGCCCGTCAGCAGGCCGCCCACGCCGTTTACTCCTAAAATCAGCCCGACGGCAATGGGGGTGACAATTGCGATCACAGTGGGCAGAATCATTTCCCGGAGCGCCGATTTCGCGCACAAATCCACACACTTTTCATAGTCCGGTTCCGCCTTGCCCTCCATCAGGCCGGTAACATCGCGAAACTGGCGGCGTACTTCCTTTACCACGCTCTGGGCGGCGCGTCCAACGCTGCTCATGGTGAGGGCGGAGAATACAAATGGCAACAACGCCCCGATAAACAGACCGATCAGCACTCGCGGGTCGGTAATGCGGACGGTAAAAAAGTCTGTTTCGACGATGTTCTTGCCATCGGCAACCGCCTCCGAAATTAACGTGCCGACTTTGTCCTGATACGAAGCAATCAGCGCAAGGGCAGTGAGAGCGGCACTCCCGATGGCGAAGCCTTTGCCAGTGGCGGCGGTGGTATTGCCCAGCGAATCCAGGGCATCGGTGCGTTCACGGACGGCTTCGGGCAGACCCGCCATCTCGGCAATTCCGCCCGCGTTATCCGCCACGGGGCCGTACGCGTCGGTGGCCAGCGTGATGCCCAGGGTGGAGAGCATACCCACGGCGGAAATCGCGATACCGTACAATCCCAGGTTGGGGTCGGACACTGTGCCGCCGGAAATAAAGAACGAA
>JAISRF010000189.1 GCA_031273775.1 Oscillospiraceae bacterium | reverse complement strand
CCCGCATTGACGCGCCCCTGGCCATTGTGGACAAACGCCGCCAGCGCGCCAATGTCAGCGAGGTGATGAACATCATCGGCGATGTGTCGGACAAGCGCGTGATTCTGGTGGACGACATGATAGACACCGCGGGCACACTTTGCCACGCGGCTGTTGCGCTCAAGGAGCGTGGCGGAGCGAAGGAAGTTTACGCCTGCGCCACTCATGGGGTGCTGTCCGGCCCGGCTACCCAGCGCATTGCCCAAAGCCCGATTACGGAATTAGTGTTACTGGACACCATTCCACTGTCGCCGGAAAAAGAACTGCCGAAGATTAAGCTTTTGGAGGTTGCGCCGGTGTTTGCCGAAGCGATTGAACGCATTTACGAGGAAAAACCGGTTAGCACCATGTTTTAATCAAATGTGAGTCTAATTCCCCGCAGTCTCTGCTGCGCGTACCACCGTAGCCCCGCAGATACCCCGCAGTCTTGCTGCGGGGAGGATTCATTTCTCCATTCAAATTGCTCAACTCTCAATAATAAAAGGGGTTTACCGGTGTTTCGAAAATTCCTTGGCGGTGTTGCCGATTATATCCGCGAAACGGACAAGCCGTTTTTGCTTTTGTGCCTGTTTGCCTCCTTATTCGGCGCGGTGATGGTACTTTCCGCCGGCGACAGCAGGCAGTTTCTCGTCCAGTCGGGCTCGGCGACTGTGGGCGTGATGGCCGCCGTTGCCATTTCTCGGTTCGACTACGGGCTGTTTTCCAGGCTGTGGCCGCTGTTTTGGGCGCTGACTTTGGGCTTGGTCATTTTGACGAGGTTTATCGGCTTTGCGCCTGAAGGTACCGATAACCGCGCGTGGCTAAAACTGCCCGGCGGCATGACGCTCCAGCCCTCCGAGTTGCTTAAAATAGCTCTTATCATTTCCTTCGCGCAGCATGTAACGTGGCTCCGCGACCGGGTCAGTAGGCCGCTTAACGTGATTTTTTTAACGTTGCACGGTCTCATTCCCGTTGGAATTATCCACTTTTTGCAAGGGGACGATGGCACGGCCATCTTGTTCGCCATTATCTTCCTTGCCATGCTCTTTTCCGCGGGCGTAAAACTTCGGTATTTTATCGGCGGAGCGGTTACGGTTGCGGCAGCCGGTGTGGCTTTGTGGCAGAAAGTGCTGTCGGATTATCAGTTTGAGCGCTTTACGGCGCTTTTTGACCCCAACTATGACCCCTTGGGCACGGGCTGGCAGGCGCGTATCGGTAGGATTGCCATCGGGAGCGGCGGCATTACGGGATTCGGGCTGTTCAAAGGGCCGAACGTTCAGGGAAATATACTGCCTAAGTCCTACAACGATTTTATATTCGCGGCAATCGGCGAGGAACTTGGATTTGTGGGCTGTATGGCGGTTTTGCTGATTTTGGGCGGAATCATGGCGCGCGTTCTCCGTGCGGGGCAAACAGCTCGCGATTCTGCGGGGCGCATAATCTGCGCCGGGGTATTCGCCATGTTTGCCGGTCAGGTGGTCATAAATGTGGGTATGTGCCTGTCTCTTTTACCGGTTATCGGGGTTACGCTGCCTTTTTTCAGCGCGGGTGGTTCATCGCTTTTATGCCTGTTTTTAGGCGTGGGATTGGTCTTGAGCGTGTATATGCACAAACACCGACGCACCATTTTTATCAACGAGTAAACTCAATTCAATTCGTTCGCCAGCTCCGCAAACTCTTCTAAGGTTAAGGTTTCCGCCCTTCGCGTGGGGTCAATCCCGGCCGTGTTTAGCGCTTTCAGCGTCCTGGCTCGTTCAAGACTTAATCCCGCAGACAAACTGTTTAACAGCGTCTTTCTCCGTTGCCCGAATGCCGCTTTAATCACGCTAAACAGGGTTTCTTCGGATCGCGTCCGCACCGGTGGCTCTTTGAAAATTTCGAGTTGTATGATGGCGCTGTCCACCTTGGGCGCGGGGTAAAAATTTTCGCGTCCCACTCCGAACAGCGTTTTTGCGGCAGCTCGGTAGGCGACCGCCAGCGTGATCGCTCCGCACAACCGTGTGCCCGGCTGTGCCGTCAACCGCTCGGCGGCTTCCTTTTGAACCATCACCGTCACGCTTTGGGCGGGCAGACGGTTTTCCAGCAATTGCATAATAAGCGGTGATGTGATATAATAAGGCAAATTGGCGCATACCGTAAACGACAAAGCTCCGAAATGTTCCCTTGCCAACACGGACAAATCCAGCTTCATGGCATCGCCGTTTAGTACCGTCACATTCTCAATCCCCGCAAGTGTTTCCTTCAGCACGGGGATGAGCCGTTTGTCAAGCTCTATCGCTAACACGCGTTTGGCGCGCTTCGCAAGCTCACGGGTCAAGCTCCCCACGCCCGGCCCGATTTCCAACACCCCACCATCCGGCAGAACGGCGGTTTCGGCCATTTTGGGGCATACATCGGGATTGATGATAAAATTCTGTCCCAATGACTTTGAAAAGGCGAAGCCGTGCCGGGTAAGCAGGGGCTTGAGGACTGTTAAATCGGTAAGGTCGTTCATTGTTGAAAACTCCAGCAAATTTATTTGAGTTGACACTTGCGATGCTACAATTCTAACCTATCAACTGTCAACTGTCAACTGTCAACTGTCAACTAATTTCGGGAGGACTTTTTCATGCATCGGACAGACAAGGAAAATTATTATCTTGACATCGCGCAGGCGGTGTCCGGGCGCGGAACCTGTTTGCGGCGGAATTTCGGCGCGATTATCGTAAAATATGACCAGATTATCGCGACCGGCTATACCGGCGCGCCGCGTGGCCGTAAAAACTGCGTTGATTTGGACTTCTGTATCCGTGAGGATCAGAAAATACCGCGCGGTGAGCGGTACGAGCTTTGCCGCTCCGTCCACGCCGAAGCCAACTGCATTATCAACGCCGCCCGGAACGATATGATTGGCAGTGTGCTGTACTTAGTGGGTCTGGACGCAAAAACCGGCGAGCTGATTTCGGACGCCAACTCTTGCGGTATGTGCAAGCGCCTGATTATCAACGCGGGGATTGACCGGGTTGTAGTGCGAAACTCACCCGCAGATTATTCCGTGATTATAGTGCGCGACTGGGTGTTCGCCGACGATTCGCTTGCGGGCAAAAGAGGCTATTGACGCGCTCTGCGGAGCGTGTCTGTAATGTTTTCTTTTGCCCGGAAGCTTATATAATAAGAACCTGTGTTCAAAAAACGTGAGGAGTGGTTGATTATGTTAAAACAAACACGCAAAGTTTTTTTCCCTTTTTTTTTGATTGCCGTGGCGGTACTGATTGGCTCTTGCGCAAAATCCAGCTCAGTTGATTACGAAAACGGCGGAATGTACACAGGTGAAACCGCCGGTTACACCGGCAATAACAGCGCCGAAACAAACGTTTCCGATGACCGTATGACGGTTAAAAACGCCCTCATGTCCTTGGAGTGTGAAAGTGTGGACGGCGCGTATACCGCGATTCTTGCCTTTGTGCGTGAAAACGGCGGTTCAGAAACCTCCCGCGTTTCCGAAACCGACACTTACCAACGGATTGACGCCGTGCTGAGGATACCGGTCAATAAGCTGGACAGCTTGCTCGCATACATCGAAACGCAGGGCGAGAGTATATCGTTAAATGTCACCGCGAGTGACGTTACCGACGGTTACCGGGACAATAAACTACGGCTGGAAGTCAAGCAAAATCAGCTGGAAAGGTACAAAGATTTACAAGAGCAGGCAAAGACTCTGGATGAAATCATGAGGGTTCAGACGGAAATCGACAAACTGGTGTTGGAGATTGAGCAGCTTAAAGCAAACGTTGAAAGTTTGGAAAACAAAGCCGCTTTCGCCACGCTTACGCTTTACCTGCGTGAAACCAATCAGCCGCAGTCCTCCGGGAAATGGAAGCCCATGACCGCCGGCAATTTGGGTAGCCGCATTGTGGGCGGCTTTACGGGCACAGCCGGTGTACTGATTATGTTTCTGCAGTGGTTAGTGATTGTTGTGGTAGCGCTCCTTCCGTTCGTACTGCTGGCCGGCGTGGTGTTGGTTATTGTTTTCTTTGTCCTGAGGGCGCGCAGACGCCGTAAAGTCATTTTATTGGACAGCGTCAAGCTGAAAAGTGGCGATTTGGAACAATTTGACGACTGATGCGCTCTGCGGAACGCAATTGAGAATGAATGTATTCTTGCGGGAAGTTTGATTTAACTAATTCGTTGTAGCGCGACAACGCAACTTTTAACTAAAAAAGCGGGAGCAAAAAAAGCTTTGAAAATAAAAAGAATATTAATTACGGGAGCCTTGCTCGCCTTCGTTTCATGTCTGCTTTTTTCCACTGCGGCGCAAACCGTAAAATTCAAAAAACAGCAGCTTTCCGTGGCGGTGCCGGAAGGTTATTTGATACTGAATAAGAAAAACTCCACAGAACACAAGGAATTAATCAAACGGTTGGGTTTTACGGTTTCTTCATTCAACCAGCGCTTCAATACCACTACTACGGACACCCAGACTGATACGTTGCTATTGTTTGCCGTCACACCCGACGGCAGACGGCAGATAAACCTTAAATTAACCGAAAACGAGTTTTCCGCCGGGGTATACGATCTGAGTACGCTCACAAGCGAACAGCGTCAAACCGCGCTTGACAAGCTTTTAGAAAGCGTTGAGAAAAACGCCGGACGTACCCTTCTGACCTGGGGGGAACACCCCTTTGGCGGTGCGGTATTTTACTCTGTGACTGTGATGGTACACGCCACCCGCGATTTTTGTTATCAGGAATATTTCACTGTGATGAATGGCAAGTATTTGGCCTTAACCGTATACAACAATGCCGCATCTTTTTCCGAGGAAGAAAGGTTGGAGGCGGAAAGCGTTTTTGCCAGTCTGTCTTTTCACCAAAGTGCCGGGCTTGACGAACAAAAAGACATGCTCCCGGCTGTTTTGGGCGGACTGGTTCTCGCGGCGGCGGCGGTGCTGATTTTGTTTATTTCTTTCACGCTTATCCGCGATTTAGTCAGGCACCACGCCGGGCGTTTTGAACGTTCGGAACGCCTTAATCATAAATATAAGAAGCATTTTGGCCCGAAAAGAAGAGTTTAAGTTACTGCATAATTATTATATTGCTGTGGCGGAATATCTTAATTTGCGTGTACAAAATTTTTAGCTCTCAACTTAAAAGCCTTTGGCTTTTACCCGTTTTCGGCGTATTCAATATGCTTCAGCTGTGCCATTAAACTGCGGCATAGCGCCTTGAACTCGGCGACTTCCTTCTCCTGGGCCAGCACCGGCAACCGCGCAATATCCGCGCCTATATCGAACAGGCGGGTGCGCTCCATATAAAAGGAGAGCGAATTTTCCGCCTTTGTCCATTCCTTTTCGATTTTTTCCGACATTTCCTTCGCTTTTTCAAAATCGCCGTTTTCAATCTGGGAATAGGCCTCGTTCAGTAACGCGTTTATTCTTTTGTTATATTGATTAAAGGCGAGCATCCCGAACACGCATAGCGCAGCTACCACTGCCGCCATCACCGCCGCTGCCCAAATCCTTTGCATATGAACATACCCCCTGTAAAATCAACGGTGCTCTTTTTCCACCACAATGTAT
>JAISRF010000183.1 GCA_031273775.1 Oscillospiraceae bacterium | reverse complement strand
AAAGATGGTCGGCGCACACCGCCACAACCCCTACTGCCAGAAACAGCAATGCATCGGCCGCCAAAAGCCGGGGTTTATTCTTGTAAAGCCGCGTGAACCACCCCAGCCTTTTCAAAACAGGCAACAAAAACTCCGTGTACGCGCCAATGACGGCGGCAAGCAGTGAAAAGCCAATAAAATACCCGGTGGTGGGCTTCACAAACGCGGCAATTCCGCCCGTATACCCGGCGCTCATCGGCAAGCCGGCAAGCGTCAGCAGATAAATACACGTCATGGTGAGCAAACCGCCGCGCAAGCCTAAAACCGCCGCCATCAGCGCCACGCAAAAAATTTGCAGGGTAATCGGCACGCCGGGAAACAGCTGAATGGGCGGGATGACGTTGGAGCAGATAAAAAACAGCGCCGTGAACATACCGCCGAGGGCTGCGGTGATATAAACTGACTTTTTCATTTTTCAATTCACCAAACCTTTACGATTCCAGATATCCGGCATATTCTTCCATACACATGCCAAGGCGTTTCATCTGCTTGGCGTGGGCCGCTGTTACGTAGCGGTAATGCCACGGCTCATAGGAATATTTTGTAACATCTACTTTGTCTTTTGGGTAACGCAGAATGAAACCGTAATCCGCCGCGTGATTCTGAAGCCACAAAAACGCCGATGTGTTTTCAAAGCTCACCTCGACAGAGTTAAAATCGACGGCAAGTCCCAAAGAATGCTCACTGGTGCCGGGACGGGCGACGGTCATGGCTACCTGTTCCTCGGCTTGCGCACGGGTAATACTCTTGTTTGAGGCGAGCAAGTTGTTCACATTTCGTTCAAATATACCCTTCTGCGTGTCGTAAGAACGGTAAGCGGAGAGGGATTCCAGCTTGATTCCATCGGCTTTGGCGGCGTCGAACAGGGCGTGGAGCGCGGCAATTGCCTGCGAACTGAATTCCACGGCGTCAAATTTTTTATTGCCGTTTTCAACTTTCATGACGTATTCATTCCGGATTGGGGATACCTCCGGATGAAAACTCGCGGGGAGCACATTTGTATCTTTATTCACCAGACGCAAATACCACCGATCAAGCTCACTTTCCGGGGGTTTTGAGGAAAAATCTGGTATCACATCGGCGTAGACGGCTGATGAAATCTCCACCGCGCTTGCGCTTGAGACCGGGTCGGCGGCGGAGGAGGAGTCCGTCTTTGCCGTATTGAACCCACCGTCCGAAGCGGTTTGGCTGCCGCCTTTATAAATAATGGCAAAACCAATACCAACGGCGGTGAGCGTCACCGCGATTATGGCGAGTACAAACGGCAGGAAATTGCCTCGACGTTTGCGCCGCGCAGGAACCGTAGACCGGTAAATATATTTATTAGGCAAAATGTCAACTCCAATTAGTTCATTTTATATGTTTGAAATCCATTGATCAACAGAAGGGCAGGAATATTGGTTCAACTCATCCAGCGTCAACTCATATGCGCCCAGAAATTCGCTGATGAAAATGCCGGCTTCCGGCACGCTCAATTCCGCTATTTTTTTACGCAGGTGAGCCTCTGCGGTTTTGAATTCGCCGTTGCCTTGCCGCGCCTCTTCCAGGCATTTTATTAACGCCGAGAGCTTGTCCGCCGCCTTTAACAGCTGTTTTTCCGCAACCGGAAGTTCGCAGTAAATTAACGGCGCGTAATCCGAACATAAATCTTCCGGGAGCATTTGCAACAGTTTTTCCGCGGATTCCTTTTCCACCGCTTTATATGCCCGTTGAATCTCCCCGCTGTAATATTTCACGGGGGTAGGCAGGTCGCCGGTTAATATTTCCGGGCAGTCATGGAAAATGGCCGCCATTCCCACACGGTTGGCATCGTAGCTTTTGCCCAATCTTCGGTTGCCGATTAACGCCAGTGCGTGGGCAAGCACCGCCGTTTCCAGAGAGTGCTCCGAAAGGTTTTCGGGGCGGGTGTTGCGCATTAAACCCCACCGCACGATATGTTTCATGCGGGACAGCATGGCAAAGAATCCGTTTTGCATGGTTATTTCTCCACATGATATTTGTTGCGTACGGGGCGGTCGCCCCTACAATCTGACGCTCACGCCGTTTTTTGCCAGATACGCCTTCAAATCGCTAATCTCCAGCTCCTTGAAATGGAAAAGAGAAGCGGCCAAGGCCGCGTCCGCGCCCGCTTGGAACGCGTCTAAAAAATGCCGCTTTTCACCCGCCCCGCCGGAAGCGATAACCGGAATGGGCAATTCCATGCTTATAGAACCCGTTATTTCCAGGTCGTAGCCGGTTTTTTGACCGTCGCGATCCATGCTGGTCAACAGGATTTCGCCGGCACCCAGATCAGCCGCCTGTTTTGCCCACAAAAACGCGTCCAGCCCGGTGGGAAAGCGTCCGCCGCCGGTGAAAACCTCCCAGTGTTCCTCCCGCCGCTTCACATCAATGGCGCAAACCACACACTGACTTCCGTAGCGCCGGGCGGCTTCCTGAATCAAACCGGGGTTATTTACGGCTGCGGAATTGACGGATATCTTGTCCGCCCCGGCGTTCAGCAACGCGTCAAAATCCTCCACGCGGCCAATCCCGCCGCCCACGGTGAAAGGGATAAATACCCGCTCCGCCACCCGCCGCACCATGTCCAGCATAATTCCGCGGTTTTCAAAGGTGGCGTTAATGTCCAAAAACACCAGTTCGTCCGCGCCGCTTTTGCTGTATGCCGCGCCGCATTCCACCGGGTCGCCCGCGTCCACCAAATCAACAAAGCTGACGCCCTTCACAACCCGACCCTCTTTTACGTCAAGGCATGGAATAATCCGTTTCGCGTGCATGTTTCATCTCCTGAATATGTTACGATAAAAAATTTTTTAAAATCGCCAGCCCGGAATCCCCGCTCTTTTCCGGGTGGAATTGTGTGGCCGCCGTGTTTCCCCTCATGACCGCCGCGTCAAACGTTTGCCCGTATTCGGCGGTGGCGGCGCAAAGCTGTCTGTCCCGGGCAACTGCACAAAAGGTGTGGACAAAATAAAAATATTCATTCTGTGGCAGGTTGCCAAACAGATCACCCTTTTGAACAACGTTAATGCTGTTCCAGCCTATGTGTGGTATCTTAAGTCCCGGAGCCTCAAGTCTCTTGATTTCCCCTTTGAAAACTCCGAGTCCTTTTGCGCCCGGGCTTTCCTCGGAGCTTTCAAACAAGAGCTGCAGTCCCAAACAAATGCCCAAAAACGGGCGGTTTTGATTGATGTGTTGACGAAGCGGTTCATCTAAGCCGCTTGCCTGTAACGCTGACGCCGCCCAACCGAACGCGCCTACTCCCGGCAAAACCAACCGCTCGGCATTTGACACCTGCTCCGGCGTGTCAATAATCTCGCACTGCGCACCCAAAAACCGGAACGCGTTAACCACGCTGTTCAGGTTGCCCGCGCGGTAATCCACAACGGAAACCAATTGTCCGCCACACCCTCTGCCGTTTCTTATAAATTGATTATATCGCCGTTTATACAAAGACGCAAACGCTTGTTCAAAATTATCCCCCGCACACCACCAGCAAAACTCCCGCAGCCACAGCGGAGCCGATAACCCCCGCCACATTGGGACCCATTGCGTGCATTAACAGGAAGTTTCCGGGATTTTCCTCCTGGCCCACCTTTTGCGAAACCCGCGCCGCCATCGGGACGGCGGAAACGCCGGCGGAACCGATTAACGGGTTAATTTTGCCGCCGGTGATCAGGTACATCAGTTTGCCGAACAGTACTCCGGCGGTCGTGCCGCAGGAGAACGCGGCCAGACCCAGTACGATAATCGCGATGGTGCGCAGGTTGATAAACGCGGGGCCGCTTGTGGTCGCGCCCACGGTAAGCCCCAGGAAGATGGTGACAATGTTAACCAATTCGTTTTCCATGGTTTTTGCCAGCCGATCCACCATGCCGCATTCACGGCAGAGGTTTCCGAACATCAGGCAACCCACCAGCTGCGCGGCGGAGGGAAGAAGCAACGCCACGATGGTCGTAACAATAATCGGGAAGAGGATTTTCGCTTTTTTGGAAACCGGACGAAGCTGTTCCATCACCACGGCGCGTTCCTTTTTGGTGGTCAGCAACCTCATAATAGGCGGCTGGATAATGGGTACCAGCGCCATGTAGCTGTACGCCGCGACCGCAACCTGCCCCAGCTGTTCCGGGGCGATTTTTAAGTTGAGCCAAATGGCAGTGGGACCGTCCGCGCCGCCTATAATACCGATGCCACACGCCTGTGCCGCCATGAATGAAAGTCCGGGGATATGTAGGTAGTTAATCGCCATCGCGCCGATTACGGTGGCGAATATGCCAAACTGTGCCGCCGCGCCCAGCAAGAAGCTCTTGGGGTTGGCAATCAAGGGGCCGAAATCTGTCATTGCGCCGATTCCCAGGAATATCAGGCAGGGGTAAATGCCGAGCTTTACGCCCAGATACAACACGTCAAGCAATCCGCCCTCGTGCAAAACCGCGCTGTAGCTAATCTCTTTCGGGTCACCCGTAAACAGATCAGGGTGAAACATATTTGCTCCCGGAAGATTGGTCAGCAGCATACCGAAAGCGATTGGTAAAAGCAAAAGCGGTTCAAAGCCCTTGCCGATTGCAAGGTAAATGAGAACGAAAGAAATCCCAAGCATCAACAGATTTTTCCAGCCGCCGTCTGAAAAATTCCCAAACAACTGCGAGAAGCCCGACTGAGAAAGCACACCGACAATTGTGTCCCAAAAATCCCTAAATAATCCCATTTTTCTTATCACCAAACCTTTTTCTTTTACCAAGCCACTGCCTGAATTTTAGCGTTTCACCGGTAATCCGCGGATTATTCCTTCTAACTTATATGCTGAACGGGCGTGTGTTTTCGAAAATGCCCGCCGCCGCCCAAACGTTGACCGGGCTTCGGGGCAGGGGAGAAGCGGGCTTAACGCCGGTAACTTTCACGTTTTCCCCGCCGCAGGCATACACCGCCGCCACGATTACCGCCGCGAGCTCGTTTTCATCCGCGTCGTATTCCTTCACCGGCAGGCCGGCGAATTTTGCCGATTCGATTGATTTTTCCGGGACTTTTGAGGGCGCTTCCGGCTTCTTTCGACCGTCCAACGGCAATTTCCCCATAATAAACATGACAAACACCACAAACACCAGCGCGGAAAAAACGATCACCATGCCCGTAACGGTGACCATAAGCGCGAATTCCAACACAGTTTCCCCCTATTCTGATTCTGCAAAATATTATACATGATTGCGTTTCTAATTGCAATAAGGGATTGTTAATATTGTTTAACTTTTTAAATTTTCACAGAAAACGATAAATTTATTGTTGCAAAACCGGACGGACAAGTTTATAATTTAATAAAGAACTCATTTTGGAGGATTGTTTATGTTAGGAACCGGAAATTTCAGAAAAAATACAATCGGCGGTTTTAACCGTGCCGATGTTTTGTCATACATCAACGATATACAGTTCGAGATTGCCGAAAAGCAGAGCCAATATAAGGCGTTTATCGAGGGACTGCAACATCAAAACCACCAGCTCATAAAGCAGTGCGCAGAGTTAACCGAGGTTAATGAGTTGCTGTCCTTGCGCCTTGCCGAACGAGAGGAAAAAATGCAAACTTTTGAAAAGGTCAGCGATGACATAGAAAATGAGCAAAAACGGCTTGCGGGCGCAAAACAGGAGTTTTCACAGCGCGCCGGAAAATTGGAGAAGAAATTGCTGGCGCTCACGGACGAAAACCGACGGATGACGGCGCAATTAAAAGAGCAAACCTTACGCTCCCAGGAGCAGTCGGGACGTTTCGATTCATTGCAAACTCAGCATGAAAAAACCCTGCGCGACCTTGAAATGTGCCGCGAGCAATTAAAAGAAGCCGGTCAGAAAAACGCCGAGTATGAGCGGCGCCTGAAAAGCATTAGCGCGCAGACCGGCGTTGCCGAGCAAGACAACACCATCCACATCGTCCAGGATCGTTT
>JAISRF010000181.1 GCA_031273775.1 Oscillospiraceae bacterium | reverse complement strand
GAAGACGCAGACAAAAAAACCTCAAAAGCGCTGATTCCGCTTTCTGACAACGCCAGCGCCGCCGTCCATCCATCTGATCCGACGCTGGAAAAACTGAATTATATCGGCGGCTCAAATTGGCAAAAATCCGGCGAAACTCTTGTTTGGAATTTCACGGCCGAAACCGCCGGGTATTATTCGCTGGCTGCGAGCTACCGGCAAAACAAAATTTTGGGCGGCGCGTCCTACCGGCATTTAAAAATAGACGGCGAAACCCCCTTTGCGGAGGCGCAAAGAATTAAATTTACATACGGCTACAACTGGCGGTGTATGAACTTTACGGCAGATGGCAATAACGAAAAAAACGCGCCGTATCTGATTTATTTGGGCGCGGGCCCGCACACCTTGTCCCTGTCCGCGACAGCCGGTGAATTTTCCGAAATATACGCCGCAATGCGTGAAATTACGTCAGCGCTCGGCGATTTATATTTGGACATCACGACGGTGACGGGGGAAACGGTTGACCTTTACCGGAGCTACAACCTGTTTGAGCAGATACCGGCGTTTAATGACCGGATCGAGGAAAACGTTCGCGCGCTGGCAACACTGACCGCGAAAATGGAACAGATTCAAAATAAAAAAGGCGGTTCGCAGGTTTCGGTGCTGCAAAGCGCGGCGGAAATCCTGCGGCAAATGCGCGATCATCCCTACATCGCGCACCGCTACAAAAACGCTTTTTACAACGCTTATACCAATTTAAGCGCCGCGATGGGCGGCCTGGCGGACACCCCACTGGATTTGGATCGGATATTTCTGGTGGGTTGCGGCGGTACGGCACCGACCGTTAGGCCTGCGTTTTTTACCGGTGTCGCTTTCGGCGCGAAACGGTTTTTGTCCTCCTTTTTCAGCGATTACAGCGCGGTGAGCGATTCGGAACCCGATGCCTCGCTGACCATTTGGGTGAACTGGGGGCGTGACCAGGCAAAAGTCCTCAACACGCTGATTCAAGACGATTTTTCCGCGAAACAGGGCGTGGGCGTAACGGTCAAGGTGGTCAACGCTACGCTGGTGCAGGCGATTCTTTCGGGGAAAGGCCCCGACTGCATACTGCAAACGGCGCGGAGCGAGCCTGTTAATCTGGCTATGCGGGGTGCGCTGGTTGATTTATCCGAATTTTCTGATTTGGAGGAAGTGACCGGGCAATTCGCAAAGGATGCCTCGGTTCCATATCAATATAAAGGCGGAACCTACGCGCTGCCCGACACTCAGAATTTTTATATGATGTTTATCCGCAACGACATTTTTTCATCGTTCGGTCTGTCCCCGCCCGAAACTTGGGAGGAATTTCTGGAAACGGCGGCGGTGTTGCAGCGAAACAATCTTCAACCGTCTCTGCCATACACACAAATCACCGACAGTACAATTGTGAATGTAGGCGCGGGCGGGTTGACGCTGTACCCAACGCTGGTTTTGCAAAACGGGCTGCCGCTGTATTCGCCGGACGCTTCTCAAAGCACACTTACCGACGCGGCGCGGATTCAAATATTTTCAAAATGGACCGAATGGTACACGAAATATAAAATCCCCGTGGTTATTGATTTTTACAACCGTTTCAGAATCGGGAGCGCCCCCATTGGAATCGCGCCGTACACGCTGTATACACAGCTGAAAGCCGCCGCGCCCGAAATTGCCGGGCGGTGGTCGGTGTATCCCATTCCGGGAACAAGGCGGGAGGACGGAACGGTTAGCCGTTTGTCGGCGGGATCCGGGACGGGCTGCGCAATCACACAGCTGTCACAGAACCGCGAAGAAGCCTGGACATTTTTGAAATGGTGGACGTCCGCCGACACGCAAATTAAATATTCCGACCGGCTGGAATCGCTTTTGGGACCCCTTGGCCGGGTGGCCGTGTCGAACACGGCGGCGTTTGAGGCTCTGGGATGGGAACCGGAAACCTTAATTGAGCTGCGGAAGCAACGGGGCGAATTGGCGGAACTGCCGGAGGTTCCGGGCGGGTATTATCTTCCTCGCGGCATTGATCAGGCGTTTTGGAATGTGACGGAGCTAAACAAAATCCCCGCCGACACATTGACCGAATGGGGCGCGGTGGTGGATAGAGAAATCGCGCGTAAAGCGCGTGAGTATAACTAAAAAGGGACGGCGAGGCGGTATGAAAAGAATATCAGGGTTCAGGCGTTCGGGACTCAGTGAAAATTTTTCCTTTTATGTTTTGCTGTCCCCGTTTCTCGCGCTGTTTTTTTTGTTTACCGTTTTACCGGTGCTGGTTTCGGCGGGGTTGTCCTTTTTCTCGTATGATATGATAAAAACGCCGTCTTTTGCGGGATTTGACAATTTTCTGCGGCTTTTCGCCGGGGACGAGGTGTTTCCAAAAGCAGTAGTTAATACCCTGAAATTCGCCGTTGTCACCGGTCCCGTGAGCTTTTTGCTGGCTTTTCTGCTCGCGTGGTTCATCAATGAATTCAATCCGGCGGTTCGCAGCGTTTTAGCGTTTTTGTTTTATGCCCCGGCGCTGAGCGGGAGCGCATTTTTCATCTGGCAAACCGCTTTTTCCGGCGACAGTTACGGCTATGTGAACAGTTTTATGATTTCAATGGGACTTTCCACCGACCCCGTCAACTGGTTCCGAAACGTCCAATATAATATGGCCATTCTGATGGTGGTTCAGCTGTGGATTAGTATGGGGATTTCCTTTCTGGCCAACATCGCGGGGATGCAAAACGTAAATCCCGAATTATATGAAGCCGGCGCGCTGGACGGAATCCGCACCCGCTGGCACGAATTGTGGTATATCACGCTACCCTCTATGAAAAGTATTTTGCTGTTCGGAGCGGTTATGCAGATTCAGGCGACTTTTTCGGTGGGCGCAGTGGTCACACAGCTTGCGGGGTACCCCAGCGTCAACAATTCGGTGGACACCATCGTATCCCATTTGAGCGATGTGGGCACGGTTCGCTACGAAATGGGCTACGCGGCGGCAATTTCAGTGTTTTTGTTCGCGATGATGGCAATAACAAGAGTATTAGTGAGCAAAATTTTGGATTATTTAGGTAAATAGCAATAGAAAATCGGTATTTGAAAAAAGGGAGTGCAAGCGAATGCCAAAACGTCAGGAATATAAGCGATATACCCGTAGCCGCGCGGGTAATGTACTGTATTTTGCGTTTTTGTTTTTGGCGGGCGCGTTTTCGGTGCTGCCAATGATTTACTGCGTTTGCACGGCCTTCAAGCCGCTGGACGAATTACTGGTTTTTCCGCCCCGCTTTTTCGTGCGTCGCCCCACATTTGAAAATTTTCTTTCCCTGCCGTCGCTGCTGGAAGCCTTGCGTGTGCCCGTTTCCCGCTATTTGTTCAATTCGGTGTTTACCAGCGTTGTGTCAACGGTTTTGCACATCTTCGCAGCATCTGCGGCGGCGTTCGCGTTTTCAAAATCCAAAATCAAAGGCCGCACCGTACTCTTTTTGATTGTTCAGTTTTCACTTTTATACAACGCGTATACCCTGGCCGTTCCGCAATACCTGATATTCAGCAATTTGCATATGATTGACACCTTTTGGATTTATATATTACCCGCCATTCCATCGTCAATGGGCGCGTTTTTGATGAAGCAATATATGGATATAAGTGTTCCCGACGCGCTTTTGGAGGCCGCCCGAATTGACGGCGCGGGCGTGTTTCGGATGTACGCCCGGATTGTGCTGCCCATTACAAAGCCCGCGTGGATGACGCTGTTTTTATTTTCGTTCCGCGATATGTGGTCGATTATCCCCGGCGGAACCGTTTTCAGCGAAGAACTGAAAACCCTGCCATATGTTATGAGCTCAATCACCGCCGGCGGGACGGCCCGCGCAGGTTCGGCGATGGCGGCGGCGGTGATTTTGATGATACCGCCGATAATCGTGTATTTCATCTCCCAAAGCAACGTGATGGAAACTATGAGCACGGCGGGGATAAAATAATTGACAATTCTTAATTAAAAGGGGGGATTTGCCGTGGTAAAAACCAAAAGGATATTCGCGCTGATTGCGATAGCCGCCCTTGTCTTTTCCGTGGCTTCCTCCGCTGCGGAAAATCAAGCTCCCTCTAACAGCTTTACCCATTGGGATACGGTCTCCGGGCAAAGCAAAACCGTCTATATGCGCGACGTTTATGCTCCCTCCGCCGTTGTCAGCGCTTTCAGTCTGGGATTGGATGAGGGCTTTGATGAGCTTCGGGATATTGACTGCGACGAGCTGGGTAACGCATACGCCTTGACCGGTGACGGTCGGGTTATCGTTTTTGACCGCGATTTATCTTTTTCCCGCGAATACACCCTCATTGATGAAAGCGGGGAAAGGATTGATTTTACGGGGGCTTCCGGGATTTTCGCGCTTTCCTCCTCGGAAATTTACATTGCCGATACCGAGGGCGAACAGGTGCTCAAAGGCGACCAATCCGGACGGCTTACGCAAGTTTTGGTTCTCCCTGATTCCGCTCTGATACCATCGGATTTTCGCTTTCGACCCATTGCCGTCAGCCGGGACAGCAAGGGCTATGTGTATGTGCTGGCCGAGGGCTCGTATTACGGAGCGCTGCTGTATGACCCCGCGGGCACTTTTGTGGGCTTTTACGGGGCCAACGCCGTGAAGACCTCCGCGCTGACCACGATTTCCTATTTGTGGGATATGCTCCTTCAAAACGATACAAAGCGCGGAAAAACCGCAAAAACCCTGCCTTATCAGTTTGCGGACATTTGCGTGGGTCCCGAGGATTTTGTGTATACGGTCACGGGGCAGGTTATGAGCTGGAGCGGAAACGTCACGGGACAGCTTCGGATGCTCAGCCCCGGCGGCAGCAATATTTTATACAAAACCCGACCGGACGGCACGCGCGCGGCCTCCGACGGCATTAATTTCGGCGAATCCGATTCATTTGTGCGCGGTCATAAAAGCGTTCAGCAGAATTTTTTGAGCGTGCAGACGGATGAGCGCGGCCATATCTATGCCTTGGATAAAACCCTGGGTTTGATTTATATTTACGACAGCGGCTGTAATCTGCTCACGGCGTTCGGCGGCGGCTTCGGGCAGGGAGAGCAAGCCGGCTTTTTCACCGCTCCGGCGGCGCTTGCCCTTGACGGAAACCGCCTGCTTGTGGCAGATTCAGTGCGAAATACCGTCACCGTGTTCGAGCGGACGGATTACGGAAGAATGCTGCTGGCCGCGCAAAGGTTAACCCTGGACGCCGATTACGCGGGGGCAAAACCGCTGTGGGAAGCGGTGCTGGCCGGGGACGCGGGAAGCCAATTGGCGCTTCGCGGCTTAGCGAAAGCCGCCTTTGCCGAGGAAAATTATCAATTAGCCCGCGATTTCGCGAAACGGAGCCATGACCCCGTCACCTACGGACAAGCGCTGGCTAAGCTTCAAAACGCGTTTATCACACGTAATTTTATTTGGCTGTTCCCGCTTCTCTTGCTGCTTTTGGCCGCGCTGACCGCTTTCGCCGTGACTGTGTCAAAACGGAAGATTGTGCTGGTTTCAAACGTCAGACTGCGGGTTTTGCTTGGGGAGATCATTCATCCCTTCCGCAGCTTTCAGGATGTTAAATACAAAGGCTTAGGCTCTGTGCCACTTGCGGTTGGGATGACGGCGCTCTTCTTCGTTTCCTCGGCGCTGTCGGTCACCTGCGGCGATTTCCGTTTCACCTCCTTTGACATAAGCTCTTACAACTCTCTGTTTCAGCTTGTGCAAACCATCGGATTAGTGGCGCTGTGGACTCTTGCCAATTGGAGCGTCAGCGTTTTGCAGCAAGGAAAAGGAAAGCTGCGCGAGGTATTCACAGTGACAGCCTATGGCACACTGCCTCTGATCCTTTACAATTTTATTTCCATCCCCCTTTCATATGTCATCACCTCACCGGGCAGCGCTCTGATTTCGGGATTATTCACCATGACGCTGATTTTGACGGGAATCATACTGTGCATAGGGCTGATGACCATTCACGATTTCAGCTTTCCGCGCTTTCTGTTCACCTCGGCGATAACACTTGCGTTTATGCTACTGACGGTGTTTATACTTTTTATGCTGGGTATGATGCTCAGCCAGCTCGGGACGTTTATCGCGGATGTATTTATGGAAGCGGTTTACAGATAGTGGGTGCCGGGTTTCTGCGGGTTCTGAAAAATCCACCTGGGTTTGCATTAAAAAAAGGGGCGGAACGTTTTGCTGATTATAAAATCGTCATTTGTCTGCTTGCTGCTCTGCGGCGTTTTGCTTCTCGTCTCCTGCGGCGCGCGGGTTTCCGAATATATTTTGCCCGATTCCATAAAAACTGTCGCCTCCGGGGTGCTTGCCGAGAATGACGACTACACGCTTTTGTGGGACAATGAGCAGAAATGCGCGCTGATGAAAATCAACGCGTCCGGATTTGTCTGGTCAACCGTGCCTTATGATTTTTATGTTAAAAACGACACCAATGTCAATTTGTCCTCCCCACTGTTTATCCGGTATTACGATCCCAATACCGGAGCGCTTGAGACCGCAAAGGCTTATTCCGTGTGTATTGAGGAAAATTTGGTGTCGGCGGAGAAAATCGAAAACGGCATACAGCTGAACTTTTATTTCGAGGAAGCCGAAATTACGGTGCCGCTGAAATATACACTGCGTCCGGATTCGTTACTGGCAAGCGTGGAAGCTTCAATGATCGTTGAATCGGGGAAAACCAAGCTGATCAGCGTTGCGGTCTTGCCGTATTTGTGCTCCACCGTCAATACCGCAGACCTCTCTGACTATCTGCTTTTGCCTGTGGGAAGCGGCGCGCTGATGTATACGGGGGAGGACACGCAAAACCTTTCCCGACGTTTTTCGGGAGAAGTATACGGCACCGACGCCGCCCGCCCCGTGCTTGACCCAAACAGTGCCGAGGAAGCTGTGCGCTTGCCCGTGTTCGGTGTGAAATCAGGCAAAAACGCCCTGTGCGCCATTATAGAAGACACCTCGGAGGCAGCGCGGATTGTGGCGGAGGCGGGAAACGGACGCAGCGGATATTCCACCGTTTATGCCGAATTTGACATGCGCGGTTATGACGAGGCGGAGGTCAAGAACGATCAAAACCAATATTATGACGCGCAGATTTACGCGGAGCGCTTTTCAAAAACCGCGGTTTATTCCGTGGGATACTATCCGCTGGCAAACGAAACCGCGGATTACGGCGGTATGGCGGCGCGCTACCGCGATTATCTTGCGGCAAACGGGCAGCTGAACGATACAGCCGCCGAACAGCCGCCTTATCATATAACATTATTGGGCGGCGGAACGGTCAAGACCTTTACCGCGGGCGTTCCCCACGAGCGGTTAACTGCGGCGACCACTTTTGCCCAGTCCGAAAAAATACTCCGCGATTTATCGGCCGCCGCAGATTATGCGCCGGAGGTGTTATTAAAAGGCTTCGGAAAATCGGGAACCGACGCGGGGCAATTGGCGGGGGGCTTTGAGTTCGCGAAGGCGTTGGGCGGGAGCGAACGGCAAAAGCAACTGGAAAGCACGTGCGCCGAGCTTGGAATAAATTTATACACGGATTTTGACATCGTGTTTTTCAGCCGTTCCGGCAATGGGTTTGGAACTGTGTTTGACGCCGCGAAAACCGCCAACCTGCAAAAGGCGGCGCGGTATCCCACTATGAAAAATCTCCCCGCCGCAGACACGTCACAGCGAAAAATCAGCCTTCTGAAACGCGGACTTTTAGATAAAGCCGTTGAACAGCTTGTGAAATTCGCAGAAAGCCGCGTCTCGGGAATCGGGCTGTCAACCCTCGGCAAAACAGCCTATTCCGATTACAACAGCGAGCAGTATTACACAAAAGCGGGTGCGGCCGAGCAGACCAAAAGTCTCATTCAAAAGGTGCAAAGCGCGGGGCACGGCGTGTCATTAAGTGTGGCAAACGGGTACGCGGCCGGTCTGGCGGACAGCGTTTTTGATGTGCCTCTGGGCAACGGCGGCTATGATACTCTCAATGAAACGGTGCCTTTTTATCAGATGGTGTTTCGCGGGCACACGGCGCTGTACGGTCCCTCTCTGAATCTCGCCGCCGACGGGAAAACCGCCCTGCTCCGGTCAATTGAATCGGGAACGCCGCTGTCCTTTACGCTGTGCGATTCGGCCAGTCCTGCCCTAATCAACGCGGGCA
>JAISRF010000143.1 GCA_031273775.1 Oscillospiraceae bacterium | reverse complement strand
CGGTTCCGTTCAGTTTTACCATCCGCGCAATGGAAGTGGCGGGTTCGGCAGTGTTGAGCGACACTAAAAGCAATTCTTTCAAACTGTCGCCGTCCAAATCGGCAAGGGCGTATTCGGTGTAATTTTCAGCTAAACTTTCCGTCAGTTTGCGCCCCTGAAAGGAGAGGACGCGTATCTGCCGGGCAAGCGACGTGAACATTTTAAGCCCCACGACTATGTTTTCACAGCCTTGACCGGTCATATCGGCAAAATCCGCACGCTCAATGTCGCTGGCTTTCAGGTCAATATCAGCCAAAGAATTCCAATCGCTGACGTCCTTGCCAATGATGTTCATGTGGAGCGTTGAACCGTCCGCAACCAGCGAATAAAAGGCGATTGCCTCGTTTTTTACGCCATCGCCGTCCAAATCTCGCACAATAAAAGCGGAGCGGTTATCTCCGCTTTTGGGGTATTTTAGATAAACCGTCGCCTTTACGTACTTTTCCAGCGCCTTTTGGATTTCGTAATATTCACCCGGCGGACGCGGCGGACGCATAAGCGCGGTAACATCGCCGTTTACCACGCGGCAAGAGATGAGAGTAAGCGGGAGAATTGCCGTGAGCAACAGCTTGACTATTTGTGTTTTCATCTGCTTAACCCACCTCCGGTTTCCAGTTGAGAGCTGAGAATTGCGGTGTCGCTTTAAATTGAAAAAAACTTGCCCGCGTCCCCGCGCGACACGAATTTGGCAACTGCGTTCATTCTCTATTTGTTAAGTGATCATCAAATCCTGCAAAGTCCTGAACTCATAATCGCCGTTTTTCAAAAGGTCAAGATTGTCCAGTGCTTTGCCGGCGCCTCGCGCCACGCAGGTGAACGGGTCGTCCACCACATTCGCCTTAATTCCGGTGTAGCGGGTCAAAAGCTCGTTCATTCCGTGAATCAGCGATCCACCGCCGGTTAAAATCATCCCGTCCCCGGCAATGTCACCTACCAACTCCGGTGGCGTGTTCTCCATAACCCCCTGAATTCCGTTGCAAATACCATAGGAAACATCGGTTACGGCGGCGCAGACCTCGTTGGTGGTAATCTCGAAAATCTGGGGGAGACCGGTAAACAGGTTCCGTCCTTTTGCCTTCATGGCAATCTCTATCGGACGCTGAGTGACGCATCCGATTTGCTTTTTTATATCCTCGGCCGTTTTATTGCCTATTAATATGTTGTATTCTTTGCGGACGTACCGGATAATTGCCTCGTCAAAATCCCCGCCACCTATTCTAATGCTCTCGCACTGGGCAAGCCCGCCCAAAGAGAGAACCGCCACATCCGTCGTGCCCGCGCCAATATCAACAATGATGGTGCCGTGAGGCTTTGAAAAATCCACACCGATTCCCACGGCGGCCGCCACCGGAGACTCAATCAGGCAAACCGTGCGCGCGCCCGCGCTCTGAAGTGCGTCCATAATGGAACGCCGCTGCACAGCAGTCACTCCGGCGGGGATAGAAACCAGCACCCGCGGCTTGACCATTTTTGTACTGCTGACCTTTTTCAAAAAGTACCGGAGCAAGTGCTCGGCGGCATCGTAATTGGCGATTACACCGTGTTCCACCGGCAGGACGGCGGTAATACTGTCCGGAGTTTTGCCAACCATGGCGAATGCATCGCTGCCGAATTTGAGCGGCCGACCGCTTTGCGTGTCAAGGGACACGGCAGTCGGTTCGTTGAGCACAACCTGCCGCCCCGCACAAATCACTGTGGAGGCAGTTCCAAAATCAAGGCCTATATCGGTAAACATATTTACTCACATTCTAACAGTAGGCTTTGCCCAGAAAATGAAAAACAAAAATGGCGTTTCACATCGCGACTGATTCTATTATAGTTGATATGCGGTAATATTACAAGTATAAAATTCGCGGTTTTACGCAAGGTCAATATTGGTCACACGTTCACGCGGAAACAGCATTAAAAACATAATGATTGTGTTACGGTTTGTGTGGCATAGAGGCGGCGGCGCTGGCGGTTGGGAGGGCGATTTGAATGGATTGAGAATTATGGCGTCGATTTTCAATTCTCAATTACAAAAATTCCAGCCCCCGCCCCGAAAAAAATTCCGGATACTTTTTAATGACCGGGAGAGCGGAAGTATAATCGCTGACTCTGTGCGCGTCCACACCCAAAAAATCCAACTGCCCGCGCTTCATCATGCGGCAGACAAGCTCCGGCTTTAAAAAGGTATGCATAACCCGCGCCGTCACCTGAAACCGGCAGCCCATATTTACAAATTCATTCAAAACGGCTTTATCTTCTTTCAGTGCGTGGTACCGCTCCGGGTGCGCAATGACCGGCACCATGTTTTTTCGTAAAATCTCGTCCAAAAGATAAATGCACCGCGTCGAAATGTGCGCGCCGGGCAGAAATTCCACTAGCAGGTTTCGGGTTCCCTCTATGCAAAAACGGGGAGCCGCAGCGGCTCCCTCCTCTTCTAAAACGCCCATGGAAAGTTCATACCCTTTAATCAGCGCAATCTTGCGCCGGGCGGCCTCGCGCTTTACCTTGGAAAACCGCGCATTGTAGAGTTCCGGGTCAAACCGCCCGGCATACACATGAGGAGTGGCGCAAATATGCGTAATTCCCGCGGCAGCCGCGGCGTTTAACATCTTTTTTGATTCGTCAAGGGTTCGCGCGCCGTCATCCACGCCGAAAACAATATGCGAATGTATATCCAAAATCATGCCTGATTGTTAGCGCCGCCTTTCCTTTTCGTCTTATCTTTCTTGTCCACGTCATAACCGTAATAACGCAGATACCGCTTGTTGTTGCCGTACATAAGCCTTTTTTCCGGAATTTTATTGAGCACACAGCCGATGATGTTCGCGTTGGCGTTTTTGAGCTGTTCAACCGAATCTTTTGCTTGTTTTTGAGAGGTTTGCCCGTAACCGCAGACCAACACCGCGCCGTCCGCTTTCGGCGCGATAACCGCCGCGTCAATAAACATGGAAACTGGTGGGGTGTCAAGCAGCACGTAATCAAACTGAGTGCGCAGGAATTTTAACATTTGATCAAATTTTTCGCTCTCGAAAATCTCAATGGAATTCGGAATTTTGGAGCCGCAGTCCATAAAATAAACGTTGGATGTGGTGGTGGGACAGACGACAGAATCCAGCGGGGCTTCCTTGAAAATATAATTCACGAAACCGATCTCGTTTCGCCTGCCCAAATAACGCCCCACACGGGGACGGCGCAGATCCGCGTCAATGATCAGCACACTTTTTCCCTGTTCAGCAATTGCCATGGCAAGGAAAATGATAATGCTTGTTTTGCCCTCGGCGGGGATGGTAGAGGTCAGGACGATGGTTTTTACGGGATTATCGATGGACGAAAACTTAATATTCGCATACAAAACGGCGGCGTTGTCCCGCAGGGAACCCTCCGATTTATAATAGGGTTTGTAAGAAGTTCTGTAATTCTCAGCCATTTGGCACCTCTGAAATTTTATTAGTGATTAACTTACGGGCGTGAAACGCCAACATAAAAACAAGAAAATCCGTCAACCGAAAAGCCGGCGCCGTAGTTCTACACTTTTCTCAACTTGCGGGCACAACCCGCTTCAGTCCTCAACCGGGAAAGAAAAACCTTTTGCCGCGCTTAAATTTTCCAGTTTAGCGAATTTGGCGAGTACCGGAATATCTAAATACTCTTTCACATCGTCCGCGGTTTTAATGGTGTTGTCCAGCATTGTAATAAGCAGACAGGCGCCGTAGGTAAGCACAAGCCCGGCCAGCGCGGTGACGGCGGCGTTTTTTGTGACATCCGGGGAGGTGCGCAAACCGGTTTCCGCTTTTTCAAAAATAATGACGTTTTGGACTTCTAATTTTTCCATAACCACAGTGCGGAAGGTGGTTACCATGGCGTTGGCGATTTCCGCCGCTTTTTCCGCAGCCGAGGTGGTTACGCTGATTTCCAGAATCCTGCTGTCGCTTACCTGCGAAACAGACATGGAAACGCCGGCAAATTCAGAATATTGACTGCCGATGGATTGCGCCGCCTGCGTCTTAACCGATTTACGGGTGAAGAGAACCAAATAGTCTTTGATATAAGAGTTGATAATACTGATCTCGGTGGTATTGTTAATGATGGTATCTTTGGTCAAAATAATGACCGAAGCCCGTGAAGTATACTTGGGTTGGATGAAAAAAGCAGAGTAAACATAACCGATCGTTCCCGCCAGCACGGTGAAAATAATAAGAAATTTCAGATATTTAACGGCGACGGAAATGTAATCCTTGAGTAGCATAATTTTTTACTAACTCCGTTCATTTTAAACTCATGAAGTATTTTATATTAGTTTCGCCTCAATGTCAATGAAAAAATTATTTTTTTCTAATTTACTCTTGTAAAAGGAGAGACAGCGGTGGGCGTTCCGTAGAGTAGCAGAATACACCTACCTTGCCCACCTTACACACCCTACCTGTATGTGATTTTATTCGGCGTGATGGGTTTTTAATGGGTTATTGAGTGTAGCAGGGCAAACGAAAAGCCCGTAAACACGCGCAAAACCGCGTGAATACAGGCTTTATATAATAGTGCGTATTATCTCTTGGAGAACTGCGGCGCTCTGCGCGCGCCTTTCAGGCCGTACTTTTTGCGTTCCTTCATGCGCGGGTCACGAGTTAAGAAACCTGCTTTTTTCAACGCGGGGCGCAATTCCCCATCGTACTGTAACAGCGCGCGGGCAATGCCGTGGCGTATTGCGCCGGCCTGCCCGGTTACGCCGCCGCCGCCCACACGGCAGACAAGGTCAAAACGTTCGGTGGTGTCGGTCAGGTTCAGGGGCTGGCGGACAATTAACTTTAATGCTTCCAACCCGAAATAGTCGTCAATGTCGCGGTCATTGATGGTAATCTCGCCGCTCCCCGCATACACACGCACCCGCGCGACGCTGCTTTTCCGGCGACCGGTTCCGTAAAAATACGGTTTTGAATCAAACATGTTTTATTTGCCCCCCGCTTAAAATTCGTAGTTTTCAGGCTTCTGAGCCGCGTGTTTGTGGTCATTGCCCTTGTACACGCGCAACCGCAAAAGCGCGGCGCGCCCGATGGTGGTGGCCGGCACCATCCCCTTGACGGCCAATTCCACGGCCAGCTCGGGACGAGTGGACATTAAGGTGCGGTACTTGGTTTCTTTCAGGCCGCCGATATATCCGGAATGCCGGCGGTAAAATTTCTGGTCGAGCTTTTTCCCCGTGAGCACGGCTTTTTCGGCGTTGACGACAATAACATGGTCGCCGCAGTCCACATGGGGAGCGAAAATTGGTTTGTGCTTGCCGCGGAGCAGAACGGCGGCGGCGGCGGCTAAGCGTCCCAACGGCTTATCGGCCGCGTCCAGCACGTACCAACTCCGGCTCACCTGCCCGGCTTTCGGCATAAATGTTGACATATGAACCTCTCCTATTTTGAATTCCGAACGGTATATTATCACGCCGGACGCAATTTGTCAACAACAATTTTAATTGGCGATTTGTTTTCTTTGATTTTCTTCGATTTTCAAACTTTTATCTCGCGAATACTAAATTATGAATTGCTTTTTTACGCGTCAAACTTACACTTATTTGCCGAAAATGTTATTTGACGAATCACATAAGACGCGGTATAATCAAAACCATACAAACACAAAGGAGCCGACTTTATATGTATACCAGTGACAAGGATAGCATTGTCAAAAGCTACGAATCCGCGAAAAAGACCTACGCCGCCTTTGGCGTGGACACAGACGCGGCGTTGAAAGCGTTCAGAGAAATCCCTGTTTCGCTCCACAACTGGCAGGGCGATGACATTAAGGGCTTTGAGGATTTGGGCGACGTCCAGAGCCAAAACGTGGTCACAGGGAATTACCCCGGCGCGGCGCGAAACGGTGAGGAACTTCGGGCAGACATTGAAAAGGCGTTCAGCCTGTCCCCCTGCAAGCACCGCGTGAATCTTCACAGCGTGTACGCCGAGCCGCAAAAACCCACACCCCGCAACGAGGTCGCCCCAGAGGATTTCCGTAAGTGGATTGACTGGGCCAAGCAAAACGACCTGGGTTTAGATTTCAACGCTTCTTTCTTTGCTCACCCCATGATGGTGGAGGGTTTTTCTCTGTCCTCCCGCCGGAAAGATGTCCGCGATTATTGGATTAAAGCGGGCAAGGGCGCGCGTGAAATCGCCGCCGCCATTGGCAAAGAACTGGGCGTTTCAAGCTGGAACGACATTTGGATTCCCGACGGTTTGAAGGACATTCCCGCCAACCGCCTACTCTACCGCGAATACTTAAAAGATTCACTGGATCGGATTTTTGAGGATAAATACCCCCATGAACACCTGATTGACGTGATGGAGGGTAAACTGTTCGGCATCGGCGTAGAGAGCTTTACGGTCGGTTCGCATGAATTTTATCTCGCCTACGCCGCCAAAAACGGCGTGGGCGTGTGCATGGATACCGGACATTATCACCCGACGGAATCGGTGGTGGATAAGCTTTCCGCCGCGTCACTTTTCGTAGACGACATTCTGCTTCACATCAGTCGCGGCGTCCGCTGGGACAGCGACCACGTGTTGATTCAGTCCGATGAGTTGACCGGACTGATGCAGGAGCTCAAGCGCGGAAACTTGTTCGGCAAGGTCGCCATCGGCCTGGATTATTTCGACGCGACCATCAACCGCGTGGCGGCTTGGGTAATCGGGCTGCGGGCTGCGGGCAAGGCGTTATTGACCGCGCTTTTGGAGCCTACCTCCCTTTTGGAAAAGGCCGAGGCAAGCGGCGATTTCACCTCGCGTTTGGCGCTGTCGGAGGAGTTTAAGAACCTGCCGCAGAGCGCCGTTTGGGATTATCTGTGCGTGGAAAAAGGCGTACCGGTATCTACCGAATGGCTCGACGAAGTAAAAAAGTATGAAACCGATGTGCTGGACTTGCGCTGATTTGTGAAATTTTTAGAACAAGCGCGCGTTCATTTACTGTTAACAAATTAACAGTTGTCAAATGCTTAAAAGTCTGATATACTAATACCGCTGATTCATTCAGCGGTGTCTGCTTTGCGGGCGCGCCGGCTTTGCGCGGCGATCCTCCGCGAACCATGTCAGGCGGGGAACCGAGCAGCATTAAGCGGCCCGGATCGCGCGATGCAACCCGCCCGCGCGTCCGCAAAGCAGACAACGGGCGGAGGCGGCCATTTTGGTCTCCCGCAAAAACAATCCGCAGGCGACGGAGTAAAATATGTCAGGTTATCAGGCTCTTTACCGTAAGTACCGTCCCAAAAGCTTTGCCGATGTAATCGGTCAGGAGCATATTACCCAGGTGCTTCTTACCCAAAGCCGGACAGGGCGGCTTTCTCACGCGTATTTGTTTTCCGGTTCGCGGGGAACGGGTAAGACGACCTGCGCCAAAATTTTGGCAAAGGCGGCTAACTGCCTTGAGCTTCAAGACGGCGACCCCTGCAACAGGTGCGAACGCTGTTTATCCGCGGAGTCGGGCGCGGACATGGACATTCTGGAAATTGACGCCGCCAGCAACAACGGCGTGGAAAACATCCGCGACCTGCGCGAACAGGCTGTTTTCTCCCCCACCGCCGGAAAATGCCGCGTGTATATCATAGATGAGGCGCACATGCTGTCCCAGGGAGCCGCCAACGCGTTGCTCAAAACCCTTGAGGAACCGCCCGCCCACGTCATTTTCATCCTCGCCACCACCGAGCCGCATAAGCTGCCGGCCACCATCCTTTCGCGCTGCCAACGCTTTGAGTTCCGGCGGATTGACCCGGAAACCATTGCCAAACGGTTGCTGTGGATTGCGGGGGAGGAAAATCTGATCCTGACCGGTGACGCCGCCCTTTTGATTGCGCGGCTTTCGGACGGCGGGATGCGCGACGCGCTTTCGCTGCTTGATTTATGTGCCGGTCGCGCCGGGCAAATCAACGAAAATACCGTGGCTGAAGCCGCCGGGCTTGCCGGGCGGGAGAGCCTGTTTACCCTTTCGAAGGCGGTTGTCGCGAACGACACCGCTGCCGCTTTGCAGGAAATTGACCGGCTGCATTCCTCTTCAAAGGATTTATTGCGGCTGTGTGAGGAATTGCTCTCACATTACCGGGATTTAAGTGTAGCGCGAACCGCAAGAACCCCCGAAAAGCTATTGGTTTGCGCGGCGGCAGAGCTTAGCGAGCTGAAAAACCTTGCCGGGCAGTACACTTTAACGCGGTTGCTTGACTGTATGAGCCTGCTGGAAGCGGCGCTGGAACGGATGCCGCGCACAGACTGCCGCCGTGTGGAGTTGGAGCTTGCCTTGGTGCGGATGTGCGCTCCCGCCGCGGACGGCTCGCCTGAGGCGCTTGCGCAACGCGTGGAAGCGCTGGAAGAAGAAGTCCGGAAGCTAAAGCGAAATTCGGAATTTATGGAGCAGAGCGCGCCGCCGCGGGAGGAAACTTCCCCTTTCGGCGCCGCGCCGGAGGCTAATTCGCCGGACGGAAAATGGCGGCAAATTCAGGACGAGGCCGGAGCCGGCAGCCGCCTGCTGTTTTCCCTTTTGAAGGGCTCATCCGCCCAAATACGGGGCAACCGGCTGGTCATTTCCTCCGAAAACGCGGGACTAAAGGACTTTTTGAAGCGGGATGAACGGCTCAGTTGCCTGCTTTCGGATGTGGCGGAGCGCGTACTCGGCGCGCCACATTTGATTTCGTTTGACGGGGACGGAGCGGACGCGGCTCCGGCGGCCGATAAGGTTGACCCGCTGGCTGTCCTTCAGACAAAATTGTCAGGGATTTTCGGCGGGGATTCAGCGGAGATTCAGTGAGTATGCCGGAAAATACGCTTGAAACCAAAGCGCGGCGCGCAATTGCGCAATACAACATGCTCCCGCCCGGCGCGTTGGTGCTCGCCGCCCTTTCGGGCGGGGCGGATTCCGTGGCTCTGACGCATTTTTTGTGCCGTGAGGGCGCGGGGAAATTCACCCTGCTCGTCGCGCACGTCAACCACGGTCTGCGCGGCGGTGAATCTGACCGTGACGAAGAATTTGCGCGGGAATTCTGTGCAAAATCAGGCCTGGAGCTTTTTGTAAAACGCGTAAATGTTCGGCGGGAAATGCAAAACGGCGAAAGCGAGGAAGTCTGCGGTCGGCGAATCCGGTACGCGTTTTTTCAAGAGGTTTTAGAGCAGGCATGGGAGCCGGATCAGGCACGGGAGTTAGGTCAGGCACGGAGGCCTCCCCCCGCGAGGTGTATCGCCACCGCCCACACTCAAAATGACAGCGCGGAGACGGTGCTCTTGAATTTAGTAAGGGGTTCCGGGGGCGCCGGTCTGCGGGGAATCCCGGCGGTGCGAGGAAAAAATTCCGAATTGGCGGATGAGTACGAGAATTCTCAACTGTCAACTGTCAATTTGAACTCCGCAGAGTTCATAATCCGTCCCCTGATTCATGTCTCCAGGGAAGATGTTGTTGATTACTGCGTCCGCCATGGGATTTCTTATGTGACCGATTCCAGCAACCACAGTGACAAATACGCCCGGAACCGCGTGAGAACGCTGGTGATTCCGGGGCTGGTCACTGTAAACCCCGCCGCCGTGCAAACCATCACCCGTACAGCGGAGTTTATTGCCCGGGACGAGGAGTATTTAAGCGCCCAATCGGCAGGCGAAGCGGAAAAAATTCGGCGGCGACACCCGTTTTTGGGAGAAACGTACCCAGTCGCCGGGCTGCTTGCTCTCCCTTCTCCCATACGCCGGCGCGTCTTGGTTGCCGCCGCTCTGGGCGCTTCCGGCCACTTGCCGGAAGCGGTGCATATAAAATGCATGGAGCGTCTGCTTGAAAACGGTGGGCAGACCTCTCTTCCGGGCGGTTTTTAGATCGGAAGAG
>JAISRF010000129.1 GCA_031273775.1 Oscillospiraceae bacterium | reverse complement strand
ACCCAGATGTCCCGTCTTGTGGACTTTTCAAACGGCAAGGCGCTGATGGTGAACAACGGCGACTGGCTGCGTAACTTGAATTATATTGAGTTTTTGCGGGACATCGGCGTTCATTTTTCCGTCAACCGGATGCTCGCCGCCGAATGCTACAAAGCGCGGCTGGAGCGCGGCCTGACCTTTTTTGAGCTGAATTACATGGTTATGCAAAGCTACGATTTTCTGGTGCTGAACCGCGAATACGGTTGTACTGTGCAGCTCGGCGGAGACGACCAGTGGAGTAATATTATCGGCGGTGTGGAACTGATTCGCCGCGCGGATCGGCGCGACGCGTTCGGCATGACCTTTGCCCTGCTGTTGACCGGCGACGGGCGCAAGATGGGCAAGACCGAAAAGGGCGCGGTGTGGTTAGACCCGGAAAAGACCTCGCCCTACGAGTTTTTTCAGTATTGGCGCAGCATTGATGACGCGGATGTGCTCAAATGCGTGAAAATGCTTACGTTTATACCGCTTTGGGAAATCGCGGAGTTTGAGCGTTTGCGGGGCAGCGAGCTGAACTCCGTGAAAGAGCGGTTAGCCTTTGAAGTCACCAAGCTGATTCATGGCGAGACGGCGGCGAACAAGGCGCTCGCCGCGGCAAAGGCGGTGTTTTCAGGTGCGGAATCGGCGGATATGCCGGTGACCGAAATCCCCGCTACGGAGTTTGAAATCGGCATATTGGCGGTGGATTTACTGCTGCGCTGCGGACTGATTGCTTCCAAAAGCGAGGGACGGCGGTTGATTGACCAAGGCGGTGTGACAGTGGGCGACAAAAAAGTCGCCGCTTTTGACGAAAGAATCGATGCGGCGCGGTTTGAAAACGGATCGCTCATCATAAAAAAGGGTAAGAAAGTGTTTCATAAGGTATCGCTGACGCCACTGTCAATTGACAGTTGACAGTTTTGGTATTGCCGCAGCAATTTTATTTACGGTTTGAAGGTGAATTTATGAATTTTTCCGGCTTTGACGAAGAAAATATCAACGAGATCAAGGCACTTTTGCGCGAACGTTTCGGTCACTCGCCCACGGCGTTTGTCCGCACATTCGGGTGCCAGCAAAATGTCAGCGACAGCGAACGTCTGCGGGGTGTGCTTGCCGGTCTTGGTTTTGGTTTTACTCAGAGCTATGATTCAGCCGATTTTATTTTGTTTAACACATGCGCCGTCCGTGCCCACGCCGAGGATCGGGTCTACGGTCAAATCGGCGCGCTCAAGGCGTACAAGAAGGCGCGAAAAAACGCCATTATCGCGGTTTGCGGCTGTATGACTCAGCAATCCGCGGCGGCGAAGAAAATCCGCGAAACGTTTCCGTTCGTGGATTTGATTTTCGGTGTCAACGCCGCCCATCTTTTACCCAAAATGCTGTGTGAACTGCTCACGGGCAGCGAGCGTGTGTTTAACCTGCAAGCGGACGGGGAAATCGCCGAAGGGCTGCCCATAAACCGGGATGGGGATTTGCGCGGCTGGCTCCCGGTGATGTACGGTTGTGACAATTTTTGCAGTTATTGCGTGGTGCCTTACGTTCGAGGCAGGGAGCGGAGCCGCAGACAAAAGGACATTCTTCGGGAAGCTGAAGACTTAATCCAGGCGGGATTCAAGGACATTGTCTTGCTTGGGCAGAATGTAAATTCATACGGCAAAGGGCTGACCGAACCCGCGGATTTTGCCGGGCTTTTGCGGAGGGTTTGCGCGTTGCCCGGCGAATTTACCGTGCGGTTTATGACCTCGCACCCTAAGGACTGCACACGGGATTTGTTGCTGGCCATGAGCGAATGCGAAAAGGCCGCCCGGCACCTGCACCTGCCGTTTCAGTCGGGAAGCGACCGCATACTCGCCGCCATGAACCGTGGCTACGGCAGAGAACACTATATCTCACTGATTAGCGCGGCGCGTGAGTTTATGCCGGATTTGGCGGTAACCGGTGACGTGATTGTGGGGTTCCCCGGCGAGACCGAAGAAGATTTTTTGGGGACGCTCTCGTTAATCAAAGAAGTGGAATTTAACTCACTCTACACGTTTATCTATTCCCCGCGGGAGGGGACGCCGGCGGCAAAGCTCCCGGATCATGTGACGCACCTGGAAAAAACGGAGCGCATGGCGCGGTTGCTTCGGCTGCAAGAGGAAATCGCGGCGCGAAAAAACGAGATGTTTGTGGGAAAAACCGTTCGCGCGCTGTGCGAAAAAAGTGAAAAAGACGGTATAATTACCGCACGGACAGGGCAAAACCAGATGATAGAGGTGCCCGGAGGCTGGGAGCATGTGGGAAAATTTGAACGCGTGACGGTAACCGCGTCGGGAAACTATCTGCTGAAAGGCGAGTTTGCCAATTAGAAAGGGGAAAAAAATCATGGACATTATTGAACAGACAAGGGCTTTGGGCGCCGCAATCCAACAGGATTCCCGTTTTGTGGCGTTGCAAATCGCCCGGCAAAGCAATGAGGAGGATGAAGGCTTGCAGGAACTCATCAAAGAGCTTAATCTGCAAAGGCTGAACCTCAACAATGAAATTTCCAAGGAACCGCGCGACGAGGAAAAAGTCAAAGCCATTAATACCGCGTTTCGGGCTGTCTACGATGAGATTATGCAAAATCCCAACATGCAAAATTATGAGGCCGCGAAGACAGACATGGACGCACTGACTGCCAATATCACCGGTATTTTAGCGCTGTGCGTAAACGGCGAAGACCCCGAAACCTGCACGCCTTCCGGCGGCTGCGGAAGCGGATGTTCGGGCTGCGCGGGGTGCGGAGATTAAAATGATTCGGAACTTTACAGCCGGAAAACCACTGAAATTAATCCTATCCTTCAGCATACCGATGCTATTTGGCAATTTGTTTCAGCAACTTTACAACATGGCGGACAGTATGGTGGTCGGCAAATTCGTCAGCAAGGAAGCGCTGGCCGCCGTTGGCTCGGTCGGTTCGCTCAGCTTTATGATTCTGGGTTTTGTGTCGGGCATGTGTATCGGGTTTTGTGTGCCGGTGTCCCGGTTTTTGGGCGCGAAGAACGATGAAATGATTCGATCCTGCTGGTTTCACATTATGGGCATATCGCTTGCCGTCACCCTGATTTTAACGGTGCTTATGCACTTTATCACCCGTCCGTTGCTTCATCTGATGAAAACCCCGGACAACATAATCGCCGATGCGGACATTTACATCAGGATCATTGTTTACGGCCTGATTGCCACCGTTTTTTACAACATTCAAGCCTGCGTTATGCGGGCGCTGGGGGACAGCCGTACCCCGCTTTATTTTTTGATTATTTCAGCGGTTTTGAACGTGGCGCTGGATTTGGTTTTTGTGCTGATGTGTGGCTTTGGAGTCTCCGGAACCGCTTACGCTACCATTATTGCGCAGGGTATTTCGGGAATACTGTGCTTTTTTTACATGCGCAGACGATTCCCTGTTTTGCGGCTTACCCGCGCCGATTTCCGGTTTGATAAGCACACGGCAAGGTTGCTTTTGGGTAACAGCCTTCCGATGGCTTTCCAGTTTTCAATAACAGCTATCGGTGCGATTATACTGCAAAGCGCGGTCAATGCGCTGGGTTCTGACGCCGTAGCCGCCATTACCGCGAGCAACAAGGTTTCGTTGATCATGCTACAACCGCTGGAAACCGTCGGGATTACTATGGCGACATATTGCAGCCAAAACTTAGGGGCGCAGAAGCCGAAAAGGATTTTTCAAGGCGTTCTGACGGGTGCGAAAATCAACCTTATTTATGCGGTCGCGGCCGGTTTGACGTTGTTTTTTTTCGGGGCGCATATCTCCGCGCTGTTCATCAAGGGCGATGAATTCCCGGCACTCTTGCCGAACATTAAAATGTTTTTACGGTTTAACGGGCTGTTATGCCCGCTTCTGGCTACGTTGTTCATTTTCCGAAACGCCATTCAAGGGTTGGGCTACGGAGCTTTGGCTACATTGGCTGGTGTTTTTGAGTTGGCCGCGCGGGCCGGAATGGCGTTTGCCGTGGCGGCGTTCGGGTTCGGCGCGATCTGCTTTGCCAGTCCCAGCGCGTGGGCGGCGGCGCTTGTTTTTCTGGTTCCGGCTTATCTGACAGTCAGGGCGCATGTGCGGCGGGAAGTCCCGGAAACCGGCGAAGATTGACAACCACCAGAAAATTCACGCCGACAGTGAATACAGCTTCTTACAAAACCACCAAATCGCGTGTGATTGAAGTCAAGTTTTCACAGCCTTCTTCCGTTACAACCACCATGTCCTCAATCCGCACCCCAAAAGCGCCTTCAATATATATACCAGGTTCCACCGTCTGTACATTGCCTGCCGCCAGCACCGCCGTACTTGCGGCGGAAAGCGTATGCGCCTCGTGAATGTCCAGCCCGACTCCATGCCCGGTGGAATGCGAAAATTCCTTGCCGTAACCGCCCGCGGAAATCACCTCACGGGCGGTTTTATCTATTTCCGATGCGCATATTCCGGCGCGCACGGCGAGAATAGCCGCTTCCCCGGCGGATTTTACCAATTCGTAAACCTCACGTTCACACTCGCCGCAATGGGTCATTGCAACCGTGCGGGTCATGTCGCTGCGGTAGCCGCCGCACACCGCGCCGTAATCCAAAAGGACCAAATCACCCGGATGTACAGCGGTTTCGCCCGGCACCCCATGCGGTTTAGAGGTATTGCCGCCCGCCAGCGCGATAATGTCGAACGCGGAAGCCTGAGCGCCGTTTTTTCGCATGAACATCTCCAGTTCAAGGGCGATTTCGCATTCCAAAACGCCTGGACGAATGTAGTCCGCAATGTGATGAAACGCCGCCTGGGCGACCGCTTGCGCCTCTTTGATTTTTACAAGCTCCGCAGGCTCTTTCACCGCCCGCGTTTGTGTCAAAAATTCCGTCAGTCCATCCGGCGCGCTGACCGAAAAGCGGTCAATACCCTGTACAAAGCGGGAAAGCTCCGCCACTGTTATGCCTGTTTCCAGCCAAACATTGACGCTGCCTTCATCTGCCAGCAATTGCTTAATCCGGGCCAAAGAAGAGTCTGAGAGCTGGACGTCGCAATCGTTAACCGCAAGCTTAGCCGCCTCAATATACCGGCCGTCGGTAAAGAAGACCGCTTTGTCAGGCCGGCCGCCGAAAACCAGCAACACCCCCGCAGAGGAAGGGAAGCCGGTCAGATAAAAGCGGTTGACCGGTGTGAGCACCAGAGCAGCGGAATCCTCCGGCAGAAACTTTGAAAGCTTTTCAATACGAGTCATGTCAGAACGTTACTCCCGGTAAGCATAAATCAAAAACAAGAAAAACCACTAATTTTCAATTTTTTATTGAACTCTGCGGAGTTCGTTACAGCAACCCTTTAATCGCGTCCAGCGCCAGCATGTAGCTTACCTTGCCGAAACCTGCAATGGTACCCGCCGTTACCGGTGCGATGACCGAAAACCGTCGAAATTCCTCGCGGGACGCAATGTTGGACATATGAACCTCCACAAAAGGCTTGTTCACGGCGGCGATGGCGTCCCGGAGCGCGTAGCTGTAATGCGTGTACGCACCGGGGTTGATAATCCCGCCATCGAATTCTGAAACGGCGCGGTGTATGGCGTCAATGAGGGCGCCCTCGCTGTTTGACTGAAAAAAACTGACAGCAAGGTTCAGCTCCTTTGCTTTGACGGAGATTGCGGCATTAATGCTTTCCAGCGTCTGAGCGCCGTAAATTCCGGGTTCCCTCTGCCCGGTGAGGTTGATGTTAGGACCGTTAAGCACCAGAATAGATTTCATTGATTCGGCAACCTTTCATAGTTTCCGGCATACCCGAATTTGGTCATTTTATGCCGTCTTCCGTCAAAAACGGTTTTTCTTTTGGTTGACAACATACCGTTTTATTATGCGCGATTCCAGCTGTCTCTTCAACCGGTATATCCAGTGCTTTTCCGGAACGCCCGGGCGCACCAACACAGAAAAGACCCCGGCAAGCTTGGCGGCAAGTGTGTCAGTAAAAACCTGATCGCCCGCAAGCGCCAGCTGTTTTCTGCCTGCGCCAAGCTTTTTTTCGGCGCGGAAAAGCGCAATGGGAAAGGGTTTGCAAGCCAAAGAAATAAACGGTAAACCTAAATCCTCCGCCAGTGGGCGAACACGCTTGGGCAGGGCATTGGACACAATCACCAGCTTGATTCCGGCGGCTTTCATCCCAACTAACCAGTCGCAAACGCCGGGGAACGGCGTTTTTATTTTTGGGCGGGCAAGGGTATTGTCCACATCCAGCGCCAATGCGGAAATTCCGCGCCGTTGAAGCATTTCAGGGGTGAGGAAGGTGATGTTTTCCAAAAACAGGCGCGGCAATAACAAACCCATGTAAATTCTCCTTACGCGGCTTGCGACCGCAGTGAACCGGTTGTGGTGTCGCTTTGCGGCGAAACATGAAAAAGCGGCTCCGGTTGAACAGGAAGCCGCCTTTCATACATACTATTTATATTTCCTTTTACGGGCCGCTTCCGATTTCTTTTTGCGTTTGACGGAGGGCTTCTCATAATGCTCTCTTTTGCGCACCTCTTGAATCACGCCGTCACGGGTGGTTGCCTTCTTAAAACGGCGCAAGGCGTTTTCCAGAGATTCATTATCCTTTAGCTTAATCTGACTCATTAACAATCCCTCCCTCCATGCTCTTGG